>DASVUG010000001.1:0-2452 GCA_036387155.1 Pseudonocardia sp.
CACCGGCATGGCGTCGAACCCGCGCAGCAGCCGCGTCTCCCGGCGCCGGGGCGGCCCCGCCAGGGCGAGGTCGGGGAAGCGGTCGAACAGCGCGCGCAGCCCGATCTCCCCCTCCAGCCGCGCCAGGCCCGCGCCGAGGCAGTAGTGGATGCCCTGGGAGAAGGCGATGTGCCGGTCGGCGTCGGTGCGGGTGACGTCGAAGCGCTGCGGGTCGGCGAAGACCGCCGGGTCCCGGTTGGCCCCGGCCAGGAGCAGGATCACCAGTGACCCGCCGGCGACCCGCTCGCCGTCGACCTCGGTGTCGCGCAGCGCGAGCCGGCCCGTGCGCTGCACGGGGGAGTCGAACCGCAGCACCTCGTCGGTCGCCGTCGCCCACGACGCCCGGCCCTCCCGCAGGGCGGCGAGCTGGTCGGGGTGCGCCACGAGCAGCGCGGCCCCGTTGCCGAGCAGGTTCACGGTGGTCTCGAAACCGGCGGCCAGCACCAGGGACGCGATGCTCAGCAGCTCGTCGTGGGTCAGCCCCTCCCCGTCGTCGTGCACGGCGACGAGCGCCGACAGCAGGTCGTCGCCGGGGGAGCGGCGCAGCCGGTCGAGGTGGCCGGTCATCCACCCCTGCAGCGCGGCCTCGTCCCGCTGGGACCGCCGGTAGTCCCGCCACGTCAGGCCCGGGTCCAGCGACAGCGCCGCCCCCGCCCCCCAGCGCAGGAACTGCCGGCGCATCGACACCGGCGCCCCCAGCATCTCCGCGATCACCGTCGCGGGCAGGAGGCTGGCGTAGTCCGCGACCAGGTCGACGGGCGCGCCCGCCGCCGCCTTCGCGGCCATCCCGTCCAGCAGCTCCTCGGCGATCTCCGCCACGCGCCCGCTCAGCGCGGTGACCCGCCGGGCGCTGAAGGCGCGGGTCACGAGCTTGCGGTACCGGGTGTGGTCCGGTGGGTCGACCGCCAGCATCGACGGCGGGTCCGCCGCGTTCAGCGGCCCGCCCTCGGACAGGCGCATCGCCCACCGCACCGGCGGGCTCAGGTCGTCGCGCGCGGGGGCGCCGCTGCCGAAGTCCGGGCTGCGCAGCACGGCGGTGCACACGGCGTGGTCCGCGGTCGTCGGGGCGACCCCGGTGGGCACGAGCCGACCCCGGGCGCGCAGCTCCTCGTACGAGGCGTACGGGTCGTCCCGCAGCGCCGGGTCGACCATGAGCCGCGCGCCGAGGTCGCCCCGGCGGGCGGTGCGCAGCAGGAACGCCCGCATCACCCCGTGCCGCAGCCCCCACCGGAGCAGCTGCCGCGCGTCCTGCGTCCCCACCATCGCCCCGACCTCCGCGACCGACGCTACCCGGCGGTCGGTGGCGGCGGCCGGTAGAAATCGGAACCGATGTCCGAGCCGACCGCGCCCCGCCTGCTCGCCGTGTCCGACCTGCACGTGCGGTACCCGGAGAACCGGGCACTGGCCGAGGGCCTGCGTCCCGGCTCCCCCGACGACTGGCTGATCGTCGCCGGGGACGTCGGCGAGCGGGCCGACGACGTCGTCGACACCCTCGCGCGGCTGCGCGAGCGGTTCGCCGCGGTGATCTGGACGCCGGGCAACCACGAGCTGTGGACGCGCCGGTCCGACCCGGTGGCGCTGCGCGGTGAGGACCGCTACCACCACCTCGTCGCCGGGTGCCGCGCCCACGGCGTGCTCACCCCCGAGGACGACTTCCCGGTCTGGACCGGCCCGGGCGGCCCCGCCGTCGTCGCGCCGCTGTTCCTGCTCTACGACTACTCGTTCCTCCCCGTGGGCACGACGACCCCGGCCGACGGGCTGGCCGCCGCGTACCGGGCCGGGGTCGTGTGCACCGACGAGCACCTGCTCGCCCCCGACCCCCACCCCGACCGCGCCGCCTGGTGCGCCGCCCGGGTCGCGCACTCCCGCGGACGCCTGGCCGCGCTCGACCCGGCCCTGCCGACGGTGCTGGTCAACCACTGGCCCCTGACCCGCCTGCCCACCCGCCTCCTGCGCCACCGCGAGTTCGCGCTGTGGTGCGGGACGACCGCGACCGCCGACTGGCACCGCCGCTTCCGCGCCGCGGCCGTGGTCTACGGCCACCTGCACATCCCGCGCGTGACCTACGAGGACGGCGTCCGCTTCGTCGAGGCGTCGCTGGGCTACCCGCGCGAGTGGCGCGGGCGGGCGGGGACCCGCGACGGCGTCCCCCACCCGCTGCTGCGCACCGTGCTGCCCGCGCCGCCGCGGCCGATCCGTCCCGAACGGTCGGTTTCGTCGGTCCGCCGTGGTAGGCACGTCGGGACGCCGACCGCAGCTGCCGAAGGAGGACGCGATGGCGGACGCCACGCTCCCGGGCCACCCGACGGACGCGCGTGAGCGCTACGCCGGCTGGGTCGCGCCGCTGTGCTGGCTGGCGGTCGCGCTCGACGGGTTCGACCTGGTGGTCCTCGGCGTCGTCCTGCCGGCGCTG
>DASVUG010000002.1:0-2987 GCA_036387155.1 Pseudonocardia sp.
CGGGAGTCGACGGCGGCTCCTCGACGACGCCCGCGCCCTCGGTGTCCATCGACGCCTCGACCTCGGCCGCCGTCGGCGCTGCGACGACGTTGGCGACCAGGATCTCGGGGTCCGTCCGCAGCGTGGTCCCCTCGGGGAGCGGGACGTCCGACGCGTGGATCTGGGTGCCGGCCACCAGGCCCTCGACGGAGACCTCGATCTGCTCGGGGATGTTCGAGACGTCCGCCTCGACCTCGATCGTGTTCAGCTCCTGGGTCACCAGGGTGTCCACCGCGGCGTCGCCGGTGACGACGACCTGCACCTCGACGCCGACCTTCTCGCCGCGGCTGATCACCACGAGGTCGACGTGCTCGATGTAGGGGCGGATCGGGTGCTGGACGACCGTCTTCGTCAGCGCCAGCTGCGGGCGCCCGCCGATGCTCAGCGTCAGCACCGCGTTGCGGCCCAGCTCGCGCAGCGCGCGGGCGAACTCCAGCGACGGCAGCGACAGGTGCTGCGGGTCGGTGCCGTGCCCGTAGAGCACGGCGGGGATCTTGCCGGCGCGGCGGACCCGGCGGGCGGCGCCCTTGCCGAACTCGGTGCGGGTCTCGGCGTCGATGCGGGCCTCGGCCACGGTGAACTCCTCGGTCGTCCTGCGGTGCGTGCGCGGCGGAGCGACCGGTCGTGCCGGCCGCGTCGATGACGGCGGGTTTCGAGCGCCCGCCCTCGCCGCGGAATCCCCGTGAGTCTACCCGCGCCGCCGCACCGGCCGACGCCGGGCCGACCCGCCCCTCAGGCCTCGCCGTCGAACAGCTTCGTCACCGAGCCGTCGTCGAACACCTGCCGGATCGCCTCGGCCAGGAGCGGCGCGATCGGCAGCACCGTCATCTGCGGGAACCGCTTCTCGTCGGCGATCGGCAGCGTGTCGGTGAACACCACCTCGCAGGCCCCGCTGTCGGCCAGCTTCTGCGCGGCGGTGCCGGACAGGACGCCGTGCGTGGCCGCGACCACGACGTCCGACGCCCCCGAGCGCAGCAGCAGCTCGACGGTCTTCGCCACCGTCGTCCCGGTGTCGATCATGTCGTCGATGACGACGCACATGCGCCCCTCGATCTCGCCGACGACGCGGTTCGCGATGGCCTCGTTCGGCTTGCGCGGGTCCCGCGTCTTGTGCACGAAGGCCAGCGAGGTGCCGCCGAGCGCGTCGGCCCACCGCTCGGCCAGCCGCACCCGCCCCGAGTCCGGCGAGACGACGGCCAGCGCCTTGTCCGGGTAGGTGCGCTTGACGTACTGGGCGAGCACCGGCAACGCGAACAGGTGGTCCACCGGGCCGTCGAAGAAGCCCTGGATCTGCGCGGTGTGCAGGTCGACCGTCATGATCCGGTCCGCGCCGGCGGTCTTGAACAGGTCCGCGACGAGCCGGGCCGAGATCGGCTCGCGGCCCCGGTGCTTCTTGTCCTGGCGCGAGTAGCCCCAGAACGGCATCACCACGGTGATCCGCTTGGCCGACGCCCGCTTGAGCGCGTCGACCATGATCAGGTGCTCCATGATCTGGTCGTTGATGGGGGCGGAGTGCGCCTGGATGACGAACGCGTCGCAGCCGCGGACCGACTCCTCGAACCGCACGAAGATCTCGCCGTTCGCGAACGAGTACGCCGACTGCGGGGTGACCGTGACGTCGAGGTGCTTGGCCACCTCCCCGGCCAGCTCCGGGTGGGCGCGGCCGGAGAAGAGCATGAGGTTCTTCTTGGGGGTGGCCCACATGGAACTCATCGCGAATGGCCTCCTCGGCCGTGGTCGTGTCGGGGCTCGGCTACTCGGACGGTGCCCGGTCTGTCGACCCGCCGTCGGAGGGGGCACCCGACCGGTAGCGACCGGCCGCCTCCGCCGCGGGCGTACCCGGTCGGTTCTTCTCGACCCACCCCTCGATGGTCCGCTGTGACCCAGACGACACCGCGAGCGCCCCCGCCGGCACGTCCTCCCGCAGCACGGTGCCGGCGCCGGTGTAGGCGCCGTCGCCGACGTGCAGCGGCGCCACGAACATGGTGTCCGAACCGGTGCGCACGTGGGAACCGATGACGGTGCGGTGCTTGCGGACCCCGTCGTAGTTCACGAACACCGACGACGCGCCGATGTTGGACTCCTCGCCGATCGTCGCGTCACCGACGTAGGTCAGGTGCGGGACCTTGCTGCCCGCCCCGATCTCGGCGTTCTTGACCTCGACGAACGTGCCGATCTTGCCCCGCGCCCCCAGCCGGGCCCCGGGGCGCAGGTAGGCGAAGGGCCCGACCGACGCGCCCGGCCCGATGTGCGACCCGCTGCCGTGGGTCCGCACGACGGTGGCGCCCGCGCCGATCGCGCAGTCGGTCAGGGTGGTGTCCGGCCCGATCGCCGCACCCTCGTCCACGGTCGTGCCGCCGTGCAGCTGCGTGCCGGGGTGCAGCACGACGTCGCGGGCCAGGCGCACGTCGACGTCCACCCACGTGGTGGCCGGGTCCACGACCGTCACCCCGTCGAGCATCCAGCGGCGCACCACCCGGCGGTTGAGCTCGGCGCCCACCGCGGCGAGCTGGGCGCGGTCGTTGACCCCCTCCACCTGCCAGACGTCCGGGCACGTCACGGCGCGCACCGGCAGCCCCTGCGCGACGGCGGCGGCCACGAGGTCGGTCAGGTACAGCTCGCCCTGGCTGTTCGCCCGCGCCGGCGAGGCGCTGCCCAGCCGGGCGATCCCGGCGGCGAGGAACGCCGCGTCGAAGGCGTACACCCCGCTGTTGATCTCGGTGATCGCCCGCTGCTCCGGCGTGGCGTCGCGGTGCTCGACGATGCCGAGCACGTCGCCCCGCCCGTCGCCCCCGCCGTCGCGCAACACCCGCCCGTAACCCGTCGGGTCCGCGACCGACGCCGTGAGCAGCGTGACCGCGGCACCCGCCCCCCGGTGCTCGGCGAGCAGGCCGGTGAGCGTGGCCGGCGCCAGCAGCGGCACGTCGCCGTAGGTGACGAGGACGGCC
>DASVUG010000003.1:0-7702 GCA_036387155.1 Pseudonocardia sp.
CGAGGAACCGGACTGGCAGGAGCGGGCGCTGTGCGCCCAGACCGACCCCGAGGCGTTCTTCCCCGAGAAGGGCGGCTCGACGCGCGAGGCCAAGCGCATCTGCTCGGGCTGCGAGGTCCGGGCCGAGTGCCTGGAGTACGCGCTGGCCAACGACGAGCGCTTCGGCATCTGGGGCGGCCTCTCCGAGCGCGAGCGCCGCCGGCTGCGCCGCGCGGCGATCTAGGGCGCGTCCCGCCGACCCTCCGCCCGCGACGTGCGCACCTAGCCCTCGCCGCCCTCCACGGCGTCGGGCTCGATGTTGAGGTACTCCGCCACCTGCTCGACCAGCACCTCGTGCAGCAGGTCGGCCAGGTCGGCGCCGCCGCGGGCGCGCGCCTCCAGGGGCCGGCGGTAGAGCACGATCCGGGCCCGCGACGGCAGGCCCTCCGGGTCCACCCCCGCCGGCACCAGCTGCGCGAGCGGCACCCCGACGTCGGCGAGCACGCCGGCCTGCCACACGACCTCGTCCGGCGAGGTCTCGTCGACCTCCGGCACCTCGTCGACGGCCAGGTCCAGCTCCGCGAGCTCCGTGCCCCAGCGCTGCTCGATCGGCTCCAGCGCCTCGAGGACCATCGCGTCGAAGCGCTCGGCGCGCGTCTTCGCCGCCGGCGTCGTCGACGGGTAGAGCAGCCCGCGCAGCCCCCGGCCCCGCCGGTCCCGCCGGCGCGGGGTCCGGCGCGGCACCCCGGGCCCGGGCGTCCGGTCTCCCGGCGTGCGGTGGCCGGCGCGGTTGGCAGTCGTCACGACCCGGATCCTACGGCCCGTAGCCGCGCGTGTCGGGCGAGCAGCGCGTGTCGCGGTAACGGTCGGGCGGGCCGTCCCGATCGCCGTGTGTCACGGCTGAGGACGGGGCGGGCGCACCGGACGACCGCGGCCGGGAGTGTCCCCCGGGTCGCCGTGTCTCGGGCCTCCGCCGGGGGCGTGAGACGCGGCCCGAGCGCGGTCGGGAGGCGGCCGCCGGCGTCGCCGTGTCTCACGCCTCCGGGTCAGCGCGTCGCGTCGAGCCCGCGGCGCCCAGGCGCTATCGTCCCCGGCGTGCTGAGCGTGCGGAGGTGTTCGCGGACGGGCTGCACCGAGCCCGCGGTCGCCACGCTCACCTACGTCTACGCCGACTCGACCGCCGTCGTCGGGCCGCTCGCCACGCAGGCCGAGCCGCACTCCTACGACCTGTGCAACCAGCACGCCCACCGGCTCACGGCCCCGCGCGGCTGGGAGGTCGTCCGCTTCGAGGGCGAGTTCACCCCGCAGCACACCAGCGACGACCTCACCGCGCTGGCCGAGGCCGTGCGCGAGGCGGGCCGGGCGGACCGGCCGGTCCCGCCGCCGCCCCCGGGCCCCGGCCGGCGCGCCCACCTGCGCGTGCTCCCCAGCGCCCCCGACGACTGAGCCCGTCGTGTCCTGGAAGCCACTTCCCGGACGTCAGGTGTCGTGGAGGTGGCTTCCCCGACGACGGGCCCCGGCCGCCGCGTGCACGCCGGGTGACCGCCGGCGAGGCGCCCGGCCCGACCGGTCGGTTCCCGGCCGCCGCCGACCCGGGCCTGTGACGGTGACGCTAGGGTCGCGAGCCGTGACCGACACCGCTGCCCCTTCCGCCGAGCCGCGGGCCGACCTGCCCCGCCACGACCTCTCGGCCGTCATCAAGGCCTACGACGTCCGCGGGGTCGTCGGCACGCAGATCGACGCCGCGCTGGTGCGCGAGGTCGGTGCCGCGACGGCCCGCCTGCTGCGCACCGAGACCCCCGACACCCGCACGCTGGTCGTGGGCCACGACATGCGCCCGTCGTCGCCCGAGCTCGTCGCCGCCTTCGCCGACGGCGTCACCGCGAACGGCCTCGACGTCGTCAACATCGGGCTGGCGAGCACGGACATGCTGTACTTCGCCTCCGGCGCCCTGGACGCCCCCGGCGCGATGTTCACCGCCAGCCACAACCCGGCGCGGTACAACGGCATCAAGCTCTGCCGGGCCGGCGCGGCGCCGATCGGGGCCGACAGCGGGCTGCTGACGATCCGCGAGGCGGTCGAGCGGGGCGTTCCGGCGCCCGAGGCGGGGACCCGCACCGGCACCGTCGAGGAGCGGCCGATGCTGGCCGAGTACGCGGCGTACCTGCGCGGGCTGGTCGACCTGTCGGGCCTGCGCCCGCTGCGGGTCGTCGTGGACGCCGGCAACGGCATGGCCGGCCACACCGTGCCGGAGGTGCTCGGCGGCCTGCCGCTCGAGGTGATCCCGATGTACTTCGAGCTCGACGGCACCTTCCCCAACCACGAGGCGAACCCGCTGGACCCGGCGAACCTGGTCGACCTGCAGAAGCGGGTCGTCACCGAGGGCGCCGACCTGGGCCTGGCCTTCGACGGCGACGCCGACCGCTGCTTCGTCGTGGACGAGCAGGGCGAGCCGGTGAGCCCGAGCGCGATCACCGCCCTGGTCGCGGTGCGCGAGCTGGCCAAGGACCCGGGCGCGAAGGTCATCCACAACCTGATCACCTCGCACGCCGTCCCGGAGATCGTCGCCGAGCACGGCGGCACGCCCGTGCGGACGCGGGTCGGGCACTCGTACATCAAGAAGGTGATGGCCGAGACCGGCGCGGTGTTCGGCGGCGAGCACTCCGCGCACTACTACTTCCGCGACTTCTGGCGCGCCGACTCCGGCATGCTCGCCGCCCTGCACGTGCTGGCGGCGCTGGGCGAGTCGCCGGGCGCGCTGTCGGCGCTGATGGCCGACTACGACCGCTACGCCGCGTCCGGCGAGGTCAACTCGACGGTGGCGGACGCCCCGGCCAAGATCGCCGAGATCAAGGCGCGGTACGGGGCGCGCGACGGCGTGCGCACCGACGAGCTGGACGGCCTGACCGTCGAGCTGCCCGACGGGGCGTGGTTCAACCTGCGCCCGAGCAACACCGAGCCGCTGCTGCGGCTCAACGTCGAGGCCCGCGACGCCGCCGCCGTGGCCGCCCTGCGCGACGAGGTCCTCGCGATCGTCCGGTCGTGACGGTCGGCGCCGCCGCGCCCGGCGGCATCACGGACGCGCGGGGACGCCCGTCGGCTCGCTACGCTCCGTCGTGGCGGGCGGGCGCGCCCGCGGTGGGCACCGCAGAAGGAGGACGACCGTGGCCGTCTCGCTCGACCCCCGGCTGATGGAGATCCTGGCCTGCCCGTCGGACGACCACGCACCGCTGCGGGCCGGCACGCCCGCCGACCCGGAGGCCGACGTGCTCACCTGCACGGCGTGCGGCCGGGGCTACCCGGTGCGCGACGGCATCCCGGTGCTCCTGCTCGACGAGGCGAGCCCGCCGCCGGACACCCCGGGCGGATGAGTCGCGCCGTGCTCGACGACAGCCTGCTGGCCGACCCGCGGGCGCTGGCCGCCCTCGACACCGGCGGTGTGCTGCGCTCCGTCGCCACCGCCGGCGCCCAGGTGCGCTCGGCCGCGCACGGCGCCGCGGAGGCCGGGGTGCCGGGCCTGCGGGGGCACCGGCCGCGCGCGCTCGTGCTCGTGCGCCGCCCGGGCACCTCCGGCGCCGCGGCGGAGCTGCTCACCGCGCTGCTGGGGCCGGCCTGCCCGGTGCCGGTGGTGTCCGCCGACGACGTCCCCTACTGGGTGGGGCCGCTGGACGTGGTGTGGGCGCACACCGCCGACGGGGACGACGAGGAGCTGGCCGACGGGGTCGCCCGCGCGGTCCGCCGCGGGGCGGAGGTGGTGGTCTCGGGCCCGGACGACGGGCCGGTGGCCGCGGCGGGGGCCGGGCGGGTGCACCTGGTCGAGCCGCGGATCCCGGTGCCGCCGGGGCTGGACCTGCCGCGCGCGCTGGCCGTCGGCCTCGCGACGGTGGCGGCGCTGCAGCTGCTGCCCGGGTTCGCCGAGGACGACCTCGACGCGCTGGCGGACCGGCTCGACGCCGAGGCCGAGCGCAACCAGCCCGGCACCGAGCCGTTCGTGAACCCGGCGAAGGCGCTCGCGCTGCGCCTTGACGGCCACACCCCGCTGCTGTGGGGCCTCGACGCCGCGGCCGCCGCCGTCGCGACCCACGGCCGCGCGGCGCTGGCCAACCACGCCGGGGTGGTCGCGCACGCCGACGAGATCGGCCGCGCCGCGCGGGCCGCCGGGCTGCGCCGCGCCCTCGACCTGGCCGCCCGCGAGCGCGACATCTTCCACGACCCGTTCGCCGACCTCGAGGACGGCGGCCTGCCCGATCCGGCGGCCCTGCCCCCGCGGCTGGTGCTGCTGTCGACCGGGGACGACGACCCGGGGCAGGTGGCGCTGCGGCGCACCGGCCGCGGCTGGCCGTCGGGCGACGTGCTCCACCCCGTCGACGAGATCCCCCGGGGCACGCGCCACGCGGTCCTGCTGCGCGCGGCGGTGCTCGCGTCGCGGCTCGACGCGGCCGCGGTCTACCTGGGCCTGGCCACCCGCACGATCGAACCCGCCTGACCGACCGACCTGCCGGCCGGGACGTGCCGCGGGTGGCTCCCCACCCGGCCCGCGCCGCCGGCGGCAGGACGACGCCGAGAGGAAGAGGACCCGCCGTGGAGCTGTTGGACAACCCCGTGCGCCCGTACGCGTGGGGGTCGCGCACCGTGATCGCCGAGCTGCTGGGCCGGCCCACGCCGTCGGCGCACCCGGAGGCCGAGCTGTGGCTCGGCGCGCACCCGGGCGACCCGTCGCACCTGGTCGGCGCGGACGGGCGCCGCACGTCCCTGCTCGACGCGCTACGCGCCGACCCCGAGGCGCTGCTCGGCGGGGACCGGGCCACCAAGTGGGCGGGCAACCTGCCGTTCCTGCTCAAGGTGCTCGCGGCCGAGGAGCCGCTGAGCCTGCAGGCCCACCCCAGCGCCGCGCAGGCCGCCGAGGGGTTCGCCCGGGAGAACGCCGCCGGTGTCGCGGTCGACTCGGCCACCCGCAACTACCGCGACGCCAGCCACAAGCCCGAGCTGATCTGCGCGCTGACGCCGTTCCACGCCCTCGTCGGGTTCCGGCCGGTCGAGGCCACGCTGGCGCTGCTCGGCGAGCTCGACGTCGACGTGCTGGCCCCGCACCGCGCGCTGCTCGCCGCCGAGCCCGACGCGGACGGCCTGCGGGCGCTGTTCACCACCTGGATCACGCTGCCGCAGTCGGTGCTCGACCGGGCGCTGCCGGCGCTGCAGGAGGCGTGCGTGCGGCTCGCCCGGGGCGACGGCGAGTTCTGCCCCGAGGCGCGCACGGCCCTGGAGCTGTCGGAGCGCCACCCGGGTGACGCCGGCGTGCTGGCCGCGCTCCTGCTCAACCGCGTGGAGCTGGCGCCGGGCGAGGCGCTCTACCTGCCGGCCGGGAACCTGCACGCCTACCTGTCGGGCGCGGGGGTCGAGCTGATGGCGAACTCGGACAACGTGCTGCGCGGCGGCCTGACCTCCAAGCACGTCGACGTCCCCGAGCTGCTGCGCGTGCTCGACTTCCGGCCCGTGACCACCCCCGTCCTCCGCGGGACGCCGGACGGGGCGTGGCTGCGCTACGACACCGACGCGGCCGAGTTCCTCCTGCGCCGCCTCGCCGACCCCGCGGCCGAGGACCCGGCGGAGGCCGCCGTCGCCGTCGCCCCGGGGACCGAGGTCGCCGTCCCCGGCTCCGGGCCGCGCATCCTGCTGTGCACGGCCGGGTCGGCCACCGTCCGGGCCGCGGGCGACGAGCGTGCCCTGCACCGGGGCCAGGCGCTGTGGCTGGGCGCGGCCGACACCGCCGTCTCGGTCGTCCCGGCCGGGGGCGCGCAGCTGTTCCTCGCCTCGGACGGGCTCGACGGCTGACCGCGGGCGGGGTTCGGCCCGCCCCGCAGACGGGTACGTGCGGTCCGGGCCCGGTCACGGGGCCGGGTCGGTGCCGTCCGTTCGGTGCCGTTCGTCCCCGGCGTCCGGACCGGGCCGGTTACGGTACGCACGCGGCGGACGTCGGTCCGCCGGGTAGGGCAGCCCAGGAGGCACTGTGTCGGCGAGCGGCGGAACCAAGGCGATCATCGCGGCCCTGCTGGCGAACCTGGGGATCGCCATCGCCAAGTTCGTCGGCTACGTGGTGACGGGGTCGTCGTCGATGCTCGCCGAGGCGGTGCACTCGGTGGCGGACACGAGCAACCAGGGGTTGCTGCTGCTCGGCGGCAAGCGGGCGCAGCGCGCCGCGACGCCCGACCACCCGTTCGGGTACGGGCGCGACCGGTACTTCTACTCGTTCGTCGTCGCGCTGCTGCTGTTCAGCCTCGGCTCCGTGTTCGCCCTCTACGAGGGCATCCACAAGCTGGAGAGCGAGGAGCCGCTGACCTCGCCGCTGGTCGCGGTCATCATCCTGGTCATCGCGATCGCGCTCGAGACCTACTCGTTCCGGACGGCCATGCGCGAGTCCAAGCCGCTCAAGGGCCAGGCGAGCTGGTGGCGGTTCATCCGCCAGTCGAAGTCCCCGGAGCTCCCGGTCGTGCTGCTGGAGGACTTCGGCGCGCTGGTCGGGCTGGTCCTCGCCCTGCTCGGCGTCGGCCTCACGGTGCTGACCGACAACCCGGTGTTCGACGCGCTGGGCACCATCGCCATCGGCCTACTGCTCGGGGTCATCGCGATCATCCTGATCATCGAGATGAAGAGCCTGCTGATCGGCGAGGGCGCGGCGCCGCCGGTTCTGCGGCGGATCACCGGGGCCATCGAGGACGGCAGCCCGGTCCAGCGCGTCATCCACATCCGCACCCAGTACCTGGGCCCGGAGGAGCTGCTGGTCGCCGCCAAGATCGCGCTCGACCCGTGCGTCACCGCCGACGACGTCGCGCGGGGCATCGACGCCGCCGAGCGGCGGGTGCGCGGCGCCGTCCCCGAGGCCCGGTTGATCTACCTGGAGCCCGACCTGGACCGCGCGCGCAGCGGCGCCGGCGCGGACTGCTGAACGCCGCGCCGCGTTCGGTTGCGCCCCGATCCCGACGGGTACCTCGGCCTCGACGGCGCCGGGGGGCGCCCGGAGCTCGCAGGAGGTTACGGATGCGGATCGGCCCAGGGGTGTTCGGCCCGAGGGCGTACGGGGCGGCGCTCGGTCCGTCCCCGGCGCCGGTGGCCGTGCTCTCGACCCCGGGCGGCCCGGCCGTCGGCCCCGGCGTGGGGATCGCGGTGGGGCTCGGCGTCGACCGGGCCGTCGACCTCGCCGTGGACCTGACCGCCGAGTTCGCCACCGGCCTGGCCGCGGGCCTGACCGGGACGCTGCGCAGCTGGGCGTGGCGGCTGGTCCGGACGGTGGCCCGGGACGTCGTCGCCGTGCTGCGGCGCGGGGGTCCGATCCTGGTCGCGCTGCTCACCGGACCGCGCGCGGTGGCGTCCTCGCGGCCCGCCGCGCAGCCGGCGATGGCCGGGGTCCGGCCGCGGGCGGTGCCGACGGGCCCGCCGGCGTCCGACGGTGCGCCGACGCCGCGCATCCCCGCCCCACGGGCCCCGGTCCCGGGCGAGACCGTGCCCCCCGCCCCGATGCCTGCCGCCCCGGCGACCGCGCAGGGCGAGGTCGGGCCCGACGCGCGTACCACCGCGGAGGCCGCCGAGGCGGCCGGCTCCCTCCACGAGCTGGCGCTGCCCGCCGACCCGACCGCCCCGGCGCGGGCCCGGACGCTCCTGCGGGACGCCACGCAGGCCTGGGACCTGGACGACGAGGCGTACCAGGACGCCGCGCTGGTGGTGACGG
>DASVUG010000004.1:0-5062 GCA_036387155.1 Pseudonocardia sp.
CGCCGCCGTTGTAGACCATCTTGAGGAACACCGGGCGCTCCGCGCGGACGACCCCGGCGAGGGTCCGCACGATCATGTCGTTGACGAACGCCCCGAACCGCTCGGGCGCCAGGTCGACCGGGGCGTTCGGGTTGAACACCTCGAGGAAGTGCCGCATCCCCAGCGCGGCGGCCTCGTGGCGGAACGCCCGGTACTCCCGCAGGGTCTCCCGGTCGCGCTCGACGTCGTTGTTGAAGGTCACCGCGTAGAGGACGAGGTCGCAGAACGGGCGGATCGCGGCCAGGTCCGCGGTCCGGAACGGGCGGGCCGGCGCCGCGGTGTAGCCGCTGCCGCGGGGGCGCCAGATGTCGGTGGTGTCGTTGCCCCGCACGGCGAGGGTGACCCGGTCGCCGAGCGCCCCCTCGGCCGCGAGGACCTCGCCGTTCGACGCCGAGGTCAGCAGCACGTCGATCTCCCCCTGCGCCGCGAGCGCCCGCATCGCGTCGAGGTAGGCCCCGCGGGTGCGGTGCACGCCCGGCCCGGCCGCTGCCGGGTCCGCCCCGGGCACCGGGCCCGCCGCGGTGAGCCCGCTGCCCATGTCGGCGTCCTTGGCGTCGGCGATCACGAAGTCGTCGGGCGTGTAGTGGCCGTCGGCGATCGTGGCCAGCTTGCGGTCGAGGTCGCGCATCCGTTCTCCGTCCACCGGTGATCCCCCGCTCACCGTAACGAGCACCGGGCGGGATCCGCCCGCGCGAGGCGCGGGACGCTCGCACGGGTCACCGGCTGCTCACGGCCGGTCAGCGGGGCGCGGCCGTGAGCTCGCCGCGGGCGCGGTGCTCCAGCTCCTGCGCGGCCGGCCGCGGCACCCGCCAGCCGGTGCGCCGCTCGAGCTCGGCGAGCTTGCGGCGGGCCCGCTGGTAGGCGGTGCGCCGTTCGGAGGCGTACGCCGACGACGCCGCCACCTCCAGCAGCGTCTCGACCTGGGCGACCAGCTTGCGCTCGCCGGCGTCGAACCCGGCGTCGCGGGTGCGCTCGGCCGACTCGACCGCCGCCGCCCACGCCTGCGCGGCCCGCTCGACGGCCTCGACGAACCGCTGCGCGCCGGCGGCGCCCGGGAACTCCTCGGCGTGCAGGGCGTTCGCCTCGGCGAAGGCGTCGACGAAGCGGCCGGTCGCGGGGCGCGCGACGTCGGCCAGGGCGGGCAGCCGCAGGACGGCCCGCAGGTCGCACTCGAACTCGGCGTAGGCCTGTGCGGTGGCGCGGTGGCGCGCGACGGCGCCGGCCCAGCGCTCCCGCCACGGGTCCGGCGCGAACCGGGCCCGCAGCCACGCGTAGAGCGCCTCGCCCGGCCCGTTCAGCGCCAGCGCCGTGACGAGCACCAGCGCGACGAACACGCCCGGCAGCATGAGCACCCAGCCGTCCCAGAGCAGCGGGCCGTGGGTGTGCACCAGATCGGCCCCGTGCTGGTCCATGCCGCCTCCGCAGGTCGCCTCACCGCGGCCGGGCCCCGCCGGGCCGTCCGGGCCCCCGCGTCACCCGCCCGGGTACAGCATGACGGTCCGGCGGTTCCGGCGCTCCCCCATCGCGGGTGTCGTTTCAGGACGGGGCGGGCGCGACCCACTGCTCGACCGGCAGGTAGGCCGCGACGTTGTCCATCCGCCGCTGCACCGACGCGATCTCGCGGGCGGCCTCCGCCACGACGCTGCGGTCGATCGGGGACATCCGGTCGCGGGCGACGACGTCGGAGGGCTGCTCCCCGGCGCGGTGCGCGAGGAGCTGGTAGCGCAGCCGCAGCCGCTGCAGGATCTCGACGATCTCGGCCAGGTTCTGCGCCTGGGCGGCGGGCAGCATCATCGACCCGGCCGCGGCGTGCAGGCGCTCGATCGTCGACAGCGCCGTCGACCCCACGGCCAGCCCCGCCCAGCGGGCGATGTTGACGATCGGCAGCAGCGCGTCGTGCTTGAGGTCGACGCTGTCGCGGCGGGACAGCACGTCGCGCAGCGACCGCGACCGGGCCCGGGTCGAGAGCGTCTCGACGAGCAGCAGCCGCATGGTCCCGGGGTGGCGGCGCAGCTCGCCGAAGACGCGCGTCGCCGCGGGCAGTCCCGGGTCGCCGTGGATCGGCCGCCCGTCGACCAGCAGCGAGGTCATCATCGCGCCCTGGTCGTCGGTCGGCGCGGCCCGCCAGGACAGCGCGCTCTCCCGCCACGCCGCGTTCGTCCGGGAGAAGGCCGGGCGCCGGGCCGTCGCCCCGTGCTGGTCGCTCACCAGGCCCGCGGCCGCCAGGACCGCGTCGACCTCGGCGAACGCCTCGCGGTAGCGCGCGATCTCGGCCTCGTCGACGCCGTCGGCGAAGGCGGCGGCGGAGTCGATGTCGCTGCTCAGCACCGCCTCCCGGCGGCCGTTGCTGCCCAGGGCGAGCCAGGTGAACGCGTCGGGCGACAGGTCCGGGTGGGCGGCGAAGGTCAGCGTCAGGGCGCGGCGGACCACGGTGTCCACGATCGCCGAGTAGACGGCCACGACCTTGGTGGTCGCGAGGCCGCCGGCGAGCAGGTCGGCGAGCATCGACGGCACGCGCCGGGCGCGGCGCGCCACCTCGTCCGCCGTGGCGGCCCGGCGGATCTGCTCGTGCACCGAGACCCCGACGCTGGCCGGGGAGACGGCGAAGTGCCGCGGGGTCAGGACGCCGCGCAGGGCGCCGCCGCGGTCGGTGGCGAGCACGTGCTCGGCGCCGGTGTCGAGCAGGAGCAGCAGCGCCTCGGCCGCGGAGTCCCCGACGCCGACGGTCGGGACGTCCCGGTCGACGACGGCGCGCACCGGCGCGGAGCCCGCGACGCCCTCCACGAGCACCCGCCGGCGCAGCAGGGCGTCGGTGACCAGCCCGTACCGGTCGTCCTCGGGGTCGTCCCCCCGCTCCGGTGCCACCACCGCCACGGACGTCCCGCACGCGGTCATGCGCGCGGCGACCCCCGCGACGGTGTCGTCCGCGGCGACGACGAGCGGGTCGGCGTCGACCAGGTCCGCGACCAGGCTGTAGGAGGGCAGGGTCGAGCGGCGCCGGGCGGCGGTCGCCAGGCCCCGGGTGGCGAGGAAGCGGGCGCCGTGGCGGGACGCGAACGCCGGTTCCGCGGCGGCGGCCGGGATCGCCGCCACCACCGCGTCGTCGACGGCGACGACCCGCGGCCCCAGCGAGCGCTCGCTGAGCATCGCCGAGAAGCCGAACACGCCGCCGACGCCGAGCCGCTCGTCGGCGGCCTCCCCGAGCCGGTCCGCGTCGTCCCACATGTCCACCTGGCCGCGCACGACGACGAACACCTCGACGCCGGCGGCGGCGAACGCGTCGAGGACCAGCTCGCCGGGCCGGTAGCGCCGGGTTGTCGCGGCGGCGGCCATGGCGCGCCGCTCGGCCTCGGGCAGCGCGTCGAACGGCGCGTACCGGCCGAGCAGCGCCGTCAGCTCGGCGCCCCCGACGGGCGGGTCGGCGTCGACGGCGTCGACGATCGGGTCGACCGCCCGCTCGGGAGCGTCGGCGGGGGTGGGGTGGTCCACGTCGTCGGCGTCAGGGGCCGCCGACCGTGGGCGGGGACGGGATCGAGTAGCCCGACGGCCGCACGGTGGCGTCCAGCGAGCGCTGCCAGGACCCGTCCGCGACGTACTGCTGCAGCGCCGCCGTCACCTTCTGCACCATCGCGGTGTCGCCCTTGCGGACCCCGATGCCGTAGCGCTCGTCGGTGAAGCCCTTGCCGAGGAGCTTGAGCCGGCCCCGGTACTGCGGCTCCGAGGCGAACCCGGCCAGGATCACGTCGTCGGTGGTCACGGCGTCGACGTCGCCCGCGGCCAGCGCGGTGACGCAGTCGGAGTACCGCGGGAACTCCTTGAGCCGGACGGTCCCGCCGTAGCGGGTCGCGATCGTGTCCGCGGACGTCGTGCCGGGCACCGAGCACAGGGTCTTGCCCGTCAGCGTCTCCGGGCCGGTGATGTCCTCCTCGTTGCGCCGGACCAGCAGGTCCTGGTGGGCGACGAAGTAGGGCCCGGCGAAGTCGACGGCCTGCTTGCGCTCCTCGGTGATCGTGAAGGTGGAGACGATCAGGTCGGCCCCGCCGCTGTCGAGCAGCCGCTGGCGCTCGTCGCCCTTCGCCTCCTTCCAGGTGATGTTCTCCGGGGGCACGCCGAGCGCCTTGGCGATGTAGGTGGCGGTGTCGGCGTCGAAGCCCGTCACCGCGTCGCCCTGCTTGAGCCCGATGCCGGGCTGGTCGAAGGCGATGCCGATGGTGAGCTTCCCGCCGGGCGTGGCGCCGGGCACCGGTGTCGGCTCGGGGGCCGGCCCCCCGCCGCTGCCCGACCCGCAGGCCGTCAGCCCGCTCAGCACGAGCCCGACGGCCCCCAGAAGGACGGCCCGGCCCCGTCCCCGTGCGATCGTCATGTCAGTTCCTCCGGTCCGTGTCGCGCTCCGCGGTGTCCACCCCGCCGGTGACGCCCCCGGCCGGGTCGTTCTCGGCGACGTCCAGGTCGTCCGCGTCGACGTCGCCGTAGCGCGGGCCGTCGTCGGCCCAGACCGACTCCATCCGGCCCCCGGTGTTGGCCTCGACAGCGGGCCGCACGGCGCGCCAGCCGAGCGCGAGCACCAGGGCGATGATCGGGATGCCGAAGACGATGACCAAGAAGTTGACCTTGTGGAAGAACTCGGGCGAGGCCTGCCAGCCGGAGACGGCGATGCCGACCAGGACCAGCGCGAGGAAGACCAGGCCGAACCAGCTGGTGTACGGGTAGCCCGGCATCCGGAAGGGGCTCGCCGGGACGACCCCGTTGTTCGACAGCTTCCGCAGCCGCAGCTGCGAGGCGAAGATCGTCCCCCAGGTGAAGATCACGCCGACGGCGGCGGCCTCCAGGGCGATCTCGAACGCGTCCGGAGCCAGGTAGTTGAGCAAGGAGCCGAAGACGTAGACCACGGACGTCATGACGATCCCGGCCCACGGGACGCCCGACTCGCTCATCTTCAGCGTGAAGGCGGGCGCCTCCTTGGACATGCCCAGGCTGCGCAGCACGCGCCCGGTGGAGTACAGGCCGGCGTTCAGGCTGGACA
>DASVUG010000005.1:0-5257 GCA_036387155.1 Pseudonocardia sp.
CCCGCGGCGCGCCTGCTGCTCAAGGCGGCCGGCGTCGACAAGGGCAGCGGCGAGCCGCACCGCACCAAGGTCGCCACCGTGACCATGGACCAGGTCCGCCAGATCGCGCAGACCAAGATGGCGGACCTGAACGCGAACGACATCGACCAGGCAGCCAAGATCATCGCCGGGACCGCGCGCTCGATGGGGATCACCGTCAGCGACTGACCGACAGACACCTGTGGGAGAGCCGGGCGCGGCTCGCACCACGACCTCGGACCACGAAGGACAGCCATGAAGCGCAGCAAGAACTACCGCAAGGCCGCCGAGCTGGTGGACCGCGAGCGGCTCTACACCCCGCTCGAGGCCGCGAACCTGGCCAAGGAGACGGCGTCGACCTCGAAGATGGACCCCACCGTCGAGGTCGCCATGCGCCTGGGCGTCGACCCGCGCAAGGCGGACCAGATGGTCCGCGGCACCGTGAACCTTCCGCACGGCACCGGCAAGACCGCCCGCGTGATCGTGTTCGCGACCGGTGACAAGGCCGCCGAGGCCGAGGCCGCGGGGGCGGACGTCGTGGGCGCCGAGGACCTGATCGAGCGCATCCAGGGCGGCTGGCTGGACTTCGACGCCGCCATCGCGACGCCGGACCAGATGGCCAAGGTCGGCCGGATCGCCCGCATCCTCGGCCCGCGCGGCCTCATGCCGAACCCGAAGACCGGCACGGTGACCCCGGACGTCGCCCGCGCCGTCCGGGACATCAAGGGCGGTAAGATCAACTTCCGGGTGGACAAGCAGGCCAACCTGCACCTGGTCATCGGCAAGGCGTCGTTCCCCACCGAGAGCCTGGTGGAGAACTACGGCGCGGTGCTGGACGAGATCCTGCGCGCCAAGCCGTCGGCGGCGAAGGGCCGCTACGTCAAGAAGGTCACGGTGTCGACGACGACCGGCCCGGGCATCCCGGTCGACCCGAACCGCACCCGCAACCTGCTGGTGGACGAGACCCCGTCGGCCTGACCCCGACCCCCCGACACCCCGTCGCCCCTGTGGGCGGCGGGGTGTCGTCGTTCCGGAAGGGCACCGGAGTTGTCGTGAAAGCCACTTTCAGGACCGGAGGCGTCCTGAAGGTGGCCTTCACGCGCTCCCCGTGGACCAGTCGGCCAGGACGGCCTCGACGTCCTCCGGCTCGGCCGGGGGCCCGGGCAGGGTCGGGGGCGTGCGGGAGAACCGCGGCGCCGGGGCGGCCTGCGGTACCCCGTCGGGCGCGACGATCGTGCCGCGCGCCGCGATCTGGGGGTGCCCGGCCACCTCGCCGAGGGCCAGCACGGGCGTCACGCAGGCCTCGGTGCCGTCGAACACGGCCACCCACTCGTCGCGCGGCCGGCCGGCGAAGGCCGTGGTGAACCGGGCCCGCAGCGCCGGCCACGCCGCCGGGTCGTCGCGGTCGGGCAGGTCGGCCGGGTCCAGCCCGAGCCCGTCGAGGAAGCGGGCGTAGAACCGCGCCTCCAGCGGCCCGACCGCGACGTGCCGGCCGTCGGCGCAGGTGTAGGTGTCGTAGTGGGGTGCGCCCCCGTCGAGCAGGTTCGCCTCGCGCTCGTCGCTCCAGTGGCCCTGCGCGCGGAACGCCCAGACCATCTGCATCAGCAGGCTCGCGCCGTCGACCATGGCCGCGTCGACGACCTGCCCGCGCCCGGAGCTCCGGACCTCCCACAGCGCGGCGAGCACCCCGACGAGCAGCAGCATCGACCCGCCACCGAGGTCGGCCACGAGGTTCAGCGGGGGTGTCGGCCGGCCGCCCGCCCGCCCGATGGCGTGCAGGGCGCCGGTCAGCGACAGGTAGTTGATGTCGTGCCCGGCCTGGCCCGCCATCGGGCCGTCCTGGCCCCAGCCGGTGATCCGGCCGTAGACGAGCCGCGGGTTGCGGGCGTGGCAGTCCGCCGGCCCGACGCCGAGCCGCTCGGCCACGCCCGGGCGGTAGCCCTCCAGCAGGACGTCCCCGCGCTCGACGAGCCGCAGGACGGTCTCCCGGCCTTCCGGGTCCTTCAGGTCGGCGGCCACCCGTCGCCGCCCGCGCAGCGTCGGGTCCGGCCCGTCCGGGTCGCCCAGGGCCAGTGCGCCGGACGGCCGGTCGATCCGGACCACGTCCGCGCCGAGGTCGGCCAGGATCATCGCCGCGTGCGGCCCCGGCCCGATCCCCGCGAGCTCCACGACCCGCAGCCCGTGCAGCGGCCCCGCCCCCGTCCCCACTCATCCCCCTGTATTTCGCGCGAGTCGGCAAGAATCGGCTCACGAATGTCACCGACAGGACCATGTTCGGCTCCGCCGACCCGTCCTCGGGTGTGACGTTCGTGGGCCAGATCCTGCCGACTCGCGGATCAGGCGACCGCCGTCGGCTCGGCGTCCGCGTGGGCCGCGTCGGGGTGGGCGGGGTCGAGGCTGTGCCAGGCCGTGCGCAGGCGGTCCAGCGCCGGCTCGACGCGGTCGCGGCGCAGGGCGTACGGCAGGCGCAGGTACCGCTCGAACGCCCCGGCCAGCCCGAACCGCGGACCCGCCGCCAGCAGCACGTCCCGGCTCCGGGCCGCGCCCACCAGCCGGCTCGACACCGGCGCGCCGAGGTCGACCCACAGGCTCAGCCCGCCCGACGGGCGCGACGGGTGCCAGCCCGGGAACCCGGAGCCGAGGACGCCGAGCAGGTGGTCGCGCGCGTCGGCGAGCTCCGCGCGCCGGGCCAAGACCAGCGGCTCCAGGTCGTCGACCAGCCGCGCGGCGAGCAGCTGCTCCAGCACGGGCCCACCCAGGTCCGTCGCCGCCCGCAGCGCGGCGATCCGCCGGACGAGCGGGGCCGCGGTGCGGATCCAGCCGATGCGCAGCCCGCCCCACACCACCTTCGCGGCCGAGCCGACGGTGATGACCAGCGGGGAGTCGGCGGCGTGGACGGCCAGCGGGGCCGCCCGCCGCCCCTCGAAGGTCAGCTCGGCCACCGTCTCGTCGACCAGCAGCGGCGTCGCGGTGCGCCGGGCGAGCGCGACGAGCTGCTCGCGTCCGCGGTCGTCCAGCAGCGCACCGGTCGGGTTCTGGTGGTCCGGGATCAGGTAGGCCAGGCGCGGGGCGGCATCGCGGACCGTCGCGGTGACGAGCTCAAGGTCCCACGCGTCCGGTCCGCACGTCGTGAGGTCCAGCGGCACCGGCACGGCCCGCGCGCCACGGGCGGCCACGGCGTCCAGCGCGTTCGGGTAGGTCGGGTGCTCGACCAGCACGCGGTCGCCGGGCGACACCAGCGCGGCGAGCACGAGCGCGATCGCGGCCATGCCGCCGCCGGTGACGAGCACCTGGTCCGGCGTCGTCGGCAGGCCGCGGTCGGTGAACCGGCGGGCGACCGCCGAGCGCAGCGCGGGCAGCCCGAGCAGGTCGTAGCCGTGCCCGCCGAGGTGGGCGTCGAGGTCGTCGACGGCGAGCGCCGCGGCCGCGCGCAGCTGCGTCGAGGGTGCGGGTGGCGCAGCGTGGGCCAGGTCGAACAGCGTGCGGTCGCCGTGCGGGGAGAACGGCGGGCGCGTGCCCGCGGTCGCGGACGCCGCCGGCAGCTGCGTCCAGCTCCCCGCCCCGCGCCGGCTGTGCAGGATCCCCGCCTCGCGCAGCGTCTCGTACGCGGCGGCGACGGTCGTGCGGCTGACCGCGAGCGCCGCGGCCAGCTCGCGTTCGGCGGGCACGCGCACCTGCAGCGGCAGCCGCCCGTCGAGCACGAGCAGGCGCACCCGGTCGGCGAGGGCCGCGGTCAACCCGCGCCCGTCGGGCGGGCGCCAGTCACCGAGCATCCGCGCGAAGCTGCGCGTGCCGATGCGGCGGTCGTTGTCGCCGCGGAGGTCGTCGAGCATGCGGTCCACTATGGCGGAATTGGACGTGGCGAACCAGGCCGCATCGGCGGATCCTCGATGGTATGGACCTCTCGCTCTGGCTGCTCCCGGCCCTGCTGCTGCTCATCGCCCTCGCGGCGCCCCGCTACGGCGCGGACTCGCGCGCGGGGTCGCTGTGGACCACGCACCCCGGGCCGCCCGACCCACCGCCCGTCCGGCGGCGGTCGACCCCGGCCGCCGACCTGCGCGCCCTCGCCCGGCTCGCCCGCCGCGCCCTCGCCCGCCGGCGCCCCGTCCCGGTCACCGGGGAGAGGAGCGCGGCGGCCCGCTAGGTGTCCCGGCCGGCTCGGGCCGCCCGGAGCACCGCGACGCCGAGCACGAGAGCGCCGGTGATCCCGGGCGCCCCCAGCCGCTCGCCGAGCACGACGGCCGCGAGCACCGCGGCGGTCAGCGGCTCCAGCAGCGCCAGCACCGCCGCCGTACCGGGCGCGACGGCCCGGTCCAGCCCGCGGAAGTAGGCCGTGTAGGCGAGCGCCGTCGGCACCGCGGCGAACAGCGCCAACAGCGCGTAGCCCGATGCCGTCGTCGGGAGGGCCGGACCGCCCAGGACGGCCGCCGGGCCGGCCAGCAGGAGGCCGCCGAGCACGAACGCGGTCGCCGTCGTGGTGGCCGGGTCGAGCCCGGGCACCGGACGCGCGCCGACCAGCGTCATCACCGCGAAGCCGGTCCCGGCGAGCACGGCCGCGGCAGCTCCGGCGAACGCCGCGAGCGGGTCGGGCGCAGCGGCCGGCAGCCCCACGAGCAGGCCGAGGCCGGCGAGCGCGAGGACGACGGTGGCCGCCGACCCCCGCCGGGCCCGCCCCGCCACGGCCTCGACGGCGGCGACCACCACCGGTGCCGAGCCGATCGCGACCAGCGTCGCGAGACCGACCGACGTGAGCGCGACGGCGACGAAGTAGCAGGCCTGGAAGGCGGCGGCCAGGACCGCGAGGGTGCCGACGCGGCGCCGGGCGGCACGCCGGTGGCCGGCGCTGCCGAGACGCGGCCGCGGCGCCCGGCCCGTCAGGGCGGCACCGGCCACGACCGCGCCGACGAGCAGGCCGCCGAGCCCGAGGCGGTACGCGGCCACGGCGAGCGGCGAGAGGCCGGTCTCGCGGCTCAGGAGGCTGCCGAGCAGCCCGCCGCAGCCCCAGGCGACACCGGCGAGGACGAGCAGGGGGACGCCCGAACCGCGGACGTGGCGGGACGTGCGCCCGGCGGGCGAGGTGGACGGGACGGACGGGACGGACGGGGTGGGCACGGAGCGCTCCTGCGACGGTCACGGCGCCGGCGCGGGACGACGCCGCGCGGCGCGGGGAGGGGACCGGGGGAGAGCGGGACGTGTGCCGGGGTGCACGACTCGCGCGCGCCGACGGGTCGGCGCGCGC
>DASVUG010000006.1:0-2179 GCA_036387155.1 Pseudonocardia sp.
CCACTTTCCTGCGGTGTGGCCGCATGAAGGTGGCTTTCCTGCAACCGCGGAGCGGTCAGTGCGCGCCACCGCGGAGCGGTCAGTGCGCGCCACCGCGGAGCGGTCAGTGCGCGCCACCGCGGAGCGGTCAGTGCGCCGCCATCGCGGCGCCGTTCGCGCCGCCGCCCTCGGACGGCGGCCCGGAGCGCAGCATCAGGGCCAGGGGGATGCCCAGCGCCGTGATGACCGCCGTGACGACGAACAGGCCGTCCATCGCCTCGATGAACGCCTGGGTCTGGGCCTGCTGCTGGACCGCGAACATGCCGAGCATCCGCCCGTCGGGGCCGGGGCCGAGCAGCGGCGTCGCGGTGTCGGCGCCCAGCAGCGCGCCCTGGTCCGCGCCGAGCTGGGCGCGCGACTTCGTGACCTGCGTGCTGAGCACGGCCAGCCCCAGCGCGGCCGTGGTCCGCTGCGTCACGTTGTTGAAGGCGCTCGCGCCGTCGACGCGGTCCGGCGGCACCGCCGACAGCCCGCCGGTCATGATCGGCATCATCGCCAGGCCCATGCCGAAGGCGCGCAGCACCAGCAGCCAGACGAAGTGGGTGTTGCTGGTCTCGAGCGTGAGGTCCTTCATCAGGTAGGTGCCCAGCGCGACCAGCGCGAGCCCGCCGGCGGCCAGCCAGCGCGGCCCGAAGCGGTCGTAGAGCACGCCGGCGCTGGGCATCAGCACGGCCATGACCAGCGCCTGCGGCAGCAGCAGCAGGCCGGTGTCGAACGCGCCCAGCCCCTTGCCCTGCTGCAGGAACAGCGGGATGTAGAACAGCACGGCGAACAGGCCCACCGACAGCACCGACACCAGCAGCAGCGAGTTCGTGAACGCCCAGTGCCGGAAGACCGTGACGTCGAGCAGCGGCGCGTCGACCTCCAGCTCGACGACCACGAACAGGGCCAGCAGCAGCACCCCGGCGGTGAGCAGGATCAGGATGCTGTAGGAGGTCCACCCCCACGACTGGCCCTCGGTCAGCGCGAGCAGCAGGCAGACCAGGCCGCCGGCGACGGTGACGAAGCCGAGGACGTCGAAGCGGCCCACCGGCGTCGGCCCGAACCGCGGGAGCAGGAGGACCGCCGCGATCGTGCCGGCGATCCCCACGGGGACGTTGATGAAGAAGATGAGCCGCCAGTCGACGTACTCGACGAGGTAGCCGCCCAGCGTGGGGCCGATGGCGGGGGCGACGACGATGCCCAGGCCGTACAGGCCCATGGCGGCGCCGATCTTCTCGCGCGGCACGATCCGGTACAGGATCGTCAGCGTGACGACCGGCAGGACGCCGCCGGCCATCGCCTGCACCACCCGGAACGCGACGATGCTCTCCAGGCTCCAGGCGAGCCCGCACAGCGCCGAGCCGGCGGCGAAGCCGACCAGCGACAGGTTGTAGACCCGCCCCGGGCCGAACCGGGCGGCCAGCCACGCGCTGACCGGGACCACGACGCCCAGGGCCAGCGAGTAGGCGTTCTCCACCCACTGGATCTCCTCGGTGGTCGCCGCGAAGTCCCGCTGCATCGTGGGGATGGCGACGTTGACGATGCTGATGTCGAGGATCGACATGAACATGCCGGTGATGAGCACGGCGAGCGGGACGCCCCAGCCCCCGCCGTCGGCCGGCGGCGCAGGGGGCACGGGCGGCGGGGCCGGGCGCTCGGGCTTCCGGGGGGCCGGCCCGCCGGGCGCACGGTCCGGGGCGACGGCGGACCCCGCCCGCCCGCGCGGCGCGCGGGGCCCGGGGTCGGGCCGGACGGCCGGCTCGACGAGGTCCGTCGGGGCGGCGTCGGCGGCCATGTCGCGAGTGTCACACAGCGGCCCCGCACCCGCTGCGGGGCGTGACCGCGGTCCTCAGCCCGGGGTCGGCGCGTCGGGTGCGTCGGTCCCGGCGCGGAGCGCGACCAGCTGCCGGGCGTGGGCGTCGAGCGCCCGGTCCTCGGCCGACGCGGGCCGCCACGGCCGCACCGGGGTGGAGCGCCCGTCGGGGCCGAGCGCGACGTACACCAGCGCGCAGTGCGTGGTGAGGCGGCGCTCGTCGGTCCGCGGGTCGCCCGAGCGGACGTGCACCGAGACGTGCATGCTGCTGCGCCCGGTGTGCAGCAGCCGTGCCTGCACCTCGACGACCTCGGCGACGAGCAGCGGGCGGTAGAAGCGGAAGCC
>DASVUG010000007.1:0-3782 GCA_036387155.1 Pseudonocardia sp.
GCGACGAGCCGGCGCTGCTGCTCCTGCGACGCGGCCAGCGTGCCGAGCATGTCGTTGAAGCTGGCCGTGAGCCGGGCGAGCTCGTCGCCCCCGTCGACCGGGATCGGCTGCAGGTCCCCCGTCGCGGCCACGCGCTCGGCCGCGGCCGTCAGCCGCTGCACCGGCCGCAGCCCGGCCCGGGCCACCGCCACCCCGGCCAAAGCCGCCAACGCCACCCCGATCCCGCCCATCGTGGGCAGCACCACTCCGAGGCGGGTCAGCACCATCTGGGTCGCCGCCAGCCGCTGCCCGATCACGAGCGCGCGCCCGTCCCCGGCGGACACGGCGACCACCCGGTAGGCCAGGTCACCCTCGCCGGCGCTGCGCACGGACGACCCGATCACGCCACGGGCCACGTCGAGCTCGGGCACGCCCAGCGGCGGCGCCGTCTCCGCGCCACGCGCGGACTGGAACAGGCCGTTCCCGTAGAGCAGCGCGATCTTGATGTCGCCCGCGCCCAGCGCCCCGGGCGGCAGCGTGGCCAGCCGTTCCGGGTCGACGAGCTCGCTGCGCGCCACGGCGACGGCGCGCTGCAGCAGGTTCTGGTCCAGGGCGGCCAGGATGTTCTGGCGCACGATGAAGAAGGCCACGCCGGACACCATGATCACCGCGCCGGCCGCGGCGAGGGCGGTGAGGACGCCGATCCGGGCCCGCAGCGACACGTGCCGCAACGCCGGGAACCACGACCCCTGCGGCCCGCGGCCCGCGGTCACGGCGGCGACTCGCGCAGCACGTACCCGACCCCGCGCACGGTGTGGATCAACCGGGGCTCCCCGTCGGCCTCCGTCTTGCGCCGCAGGTAGCCGATGTAGACCTCCAACGCGTTGCCGGTCGTCGGGAAGTCGTAGCCCCACACCTGCTCGAGGATCTGCGCGCGGCTCAGCACCCGGCGGGGGTACGCCAGCAGCAGCTCCAGGAGCGCGAACTCCGTGCGCGTCAGGCTGATCGGACGTCCACCCCGGCGGACCTCCCGCGTGTCGGGCTCGAGGCTCAGGTCGGCGAACTCCCGCCGCGGCGCGCCGCCCCGTCCCGCGGCGTCGTCCGACGAGTGCCGCCGCAGCAGCGCCCGCAGCCGGGCCAGCAGCTCCTCCAGGGCGAAGGGCTTGGGCAGGTAGTCGTCCGCCCCCGCGTCCAGCCCCGCGACCCGGTCGGACACCGCGTCGCGCGCGGTGAGCACGAGGATCGGCAGCTCGTCGCCCGCCTCGCGCATCCGCCGGCACACCTCGAGCCCGTCCAGCCGCGGCATCATGACGTCCAGGACCATCGCGTCGGGACGGCGCTCCTGCACCGCGTCGAGCGCGTCCTTGCCGTCGGTGGCCAGGTCGACCTGGTAGCCGTTGAAGGCCAGCGACCGGCGCAGCGACTCCCGGACGGCCCGGTCGTCGTCGACGACGAGAATCCGCATGCCGCCAGTGTGGACGGTCGCTCTGAGAGGTACCTGAGAGGACCGCCCGTGACCCCCGACGTCGTCGCGGCGTCGACTACGCGGTCCGGGCGAGCTCCGCGACCACCGCGTGCGCGTCGTCGCGCAGGTCCAGCACGCCGGCGAGCCCGAGCACCTGGAGCGGGCGGCTCACCGCCCGGTTGCGCCGGCCCGTCAGGTGCAGGCGCGCGCCGTGCCGCTCGGTGTCCTGCCGCAGTCCCATGAGCACCGCGATCCCCGCAGACGCCAGGAAGGCGACGCCGTCGAGGTCCAGCACGACGTCGTGGTGGCCGGCGAGCACGTCCCGCACCCACCCGTCGAACCCCGAGGCCGTCATCGTGTCCAGGTCGCCCCGCACCTCGACGACGGCGACGGAGTCCGTGACGTCGGTGGCGACGACCTGCAGCGCGAGCGGTCCGTCGCCCTCACCGCGCCGCGGGCCGGGGATGTCGAGCCGGGAGAAGGGCATGCACGGGTCCAGACGGTTCGGGAGCAGAACGTGATCGACTCTACCGGGCCTTACCCTCAGGACGGACGGTGCCACCACACCGGGTGATCCACCTGGTGCACGCAGGGTGACGACATCCCGCGGTCCGCTGTCCGTAGGGTGCACCCGCTGACCGGCCCACCCCGAGGAGACGACCGTGCGCAGTGACCTCTTCGCCCCGCAGAACCAGGAGCAGGAGTCCGCCCAGCCGGGCCTGCGCCTGCAGAACTCCAAGATGCTGAAGATCGCCCTGGCCGGGGAGGCGTTGGCCCGGCAGGGCTCGATGGTCGCCTACCAGGGCGACGTCCGGTTCGAGGCGCTGGGCGCCGGCGGCATCGGGAAGTTCCTCAAGCAGCAGCTGACCGGCGAGGGCGTACCGCTGATGCGCGTCTCCGGGCGGGGCGACGTGTTCCTCGCCGACGCCGCCGCCGACGTCCACCTCATCGACCTCGAGGGCCGCGACGCCCTGTCCGTCAACGGCCGCAACGTCCTGGCCTTCGAGCCGACGCTGTCCTACGACATCCGGATGGTCTCCGGCGCCGGCGTGGTCGGCAACGCCGGGCTGTTCAACTGCGTCTTCACCGGGCAGGGCCGGATCGCGATCACGTCCAAGGGCGCACCCGTCGTCCTCGACGTCGACGCGCCGACCTACGCCGACCCGCAGGCGGCGATCGCCTGGTCGGCGAGCCTGCAGGTCGGGCTGCACCGCGCCGAGCAGTTCGGGCTGGGTGCACTGATGGGCCGCAGCACCGGCGAGCGCTACACGATGGCCTTCGGCGGACGCGGGTTCGTCGTCGTGCAGCCGTCGGAGGAGCTGCCGGCGGGCGGCACCGGCGGCACCGGCGGCGACGAGCAGGGCGGCGTGGGCGGCCTGCTCGGGGGCCTCCTGCGCTGAGCGGTCCTACAGCTTCCGGAAGTAGTTGACGGCCGGCAGCGCGGTGAACCCGGCCCGCTCGTAGGCGCGGCGGGCCGGCGCGTGCCCGGGGTCCCCGCCCGTGCTGATCAGCGCGACCGGGCGTCCCTGCCCCGCGATCCACGCCGTCGCGACGTCGAGCAGCGCCGTCGCGATCCCGCGCCGCTGCAGCGGCGGGTCGACGGCGACCATGTGCACCTCCCCGACGGTCTCGTCGGCCAGGATCGCCGCGACGAAACCGGCCACGACACCGTCGACCTCCGCGACCCACACGTGCATCCGCGCCCCGGCGAGCGCCGCCTCGACCGCCCGCCGCTGCTCCGCCCGCCAGTCGGGGTAGAGCGCGGCGAACACGCCCGACGGCCCGAGCATCCGCTCCATGGACGCGAACACCGGTGCCCAGGCCCGCAGGGACAGCGCGACGACCGGGTCGCGGTCGCGGTCCTCGAGCGGGCGCACGGTCGGGGCCATCCCGCCATGCTGGCCACCACTCCCACTACCGGCCACCGACTTTCGCCGCTTTGACCGAACGGCCGTGCCACGGCGGTGGTAATCGCCCGTCGCGGTGCCGGGAGGTCGTCCGGACGCCCCTGCAGCACCGCCGGTGCCGATCGCACCCGGCCGTACGCCGCGGCCGGCAACGCCGGCTCGTTGCCGACCGACGCGACTCGGCCCTCGACCCGTACCGCCGTTGCGGCTGCCGCACCCGCATGCACCGACCACCAGCGCCCATCAGTCGTTAGCCCGTCTCGTCACACCGACGGCGACAGTTCTCGCACCACCCAGACCGAGTCCTCGACACGGAATCCGGCTCGCGCGTAGAAGGGCCGCACTCGTGAGTTGTGCGCCTCGGTCTCCAGGAACATCGCCTGTGCACCGGCCTCGGCGGCGGCTTCCACGGCCTCGTCCAGTGCCGCAGC
>DASVUG010000008.1:0-3106 GCA_036387155.1 Pseudonocardia sp.
CCGCCGCGGTGCGGGCGCGGCTCGACCCGGTCCGGCGCGCGGCGTTCGTCCGGCTGCTGCGCTGGGCGCAGGACGCGGCGCCGCTGCGGGAGGACGCGCTCGCCGACGTCGGGCTGGGCTGGCCGCTGTTGCGGCGGATGCTGCTCGAGCTGGGGCGGCGCCTCGCGGCGGCCGGCGCGGTCGACGGGCCGGACGACGTCTTCTGGCTGCGGCGCGTCGAGCTGGACGACGCGGCCGCGGCTCTGGACGCCGGCCGGGAGCCGGTGCGCTCCGCCGACGCGGTCGCCCAGCGCAGGGCCGTGTGGCGCGGGCAGCGGCGGGCGACGCCGCCGCAGCTGCTGCCGCAGCGCACGTGGCGGTTCCTGGAGCGGTGGATGCCGGCCGTGGCCGACGAGCAGAGCGGGCCCATCCTGCGCGGTGTGGCCGCCGGCGCCGGCGTGGTGACCGCCCCCGCCCGGGTGCTCGCCGGGCCGGCGGAGTTCGGCGCGATGCGCCCGGGCGAGGTGCTCGTCGCGAGCATCACGACCCCGGCGTGGACGTCGCTGTTCGCGATGGCCGCGGCCGTCGTCACCGACGTCGGCGGGCCGCTGTCGCACAGCTCGATCGTCGCGCGGGAGTACGGCATCCCCGCCGTGCTGGGGACGGGCGTCGGGACCCGGCGCATCCGCACCGGGCAGCGGTTGCGCGTCGACGGCGACGCCGGAACGGTCACGCTGCTCGACGAGGTCGGCGACGGGAGGGACGACGGCGTGGACGACAGCGTGCTAGACCGCGTGGAAGGCCGCGTGGACGACCGGGCAGCGGCAGCGGCGGACGCGAGCGGTGGTCGGACGATCGGTGACCTGGTCACCGCGATCGGGCTGGGGCACACGGCGATCGGGCTCGTGAGCCGCCGGGCACCGCTGGGGGCGATCGTGCGGGACGGGGTGGTCGACGCGGTCCGGGGGCACCCCGACCGGGCGGAGGCGCTGTGGTTCCTGGCCACCGGAGCCGCGCTCGTCGTCACCGGACGGCTCGCCGCCTGGACCGAGCACCGGACCGGGACGCTGCCGCCGTCGACCGGAGCACTCCTCACGGGGATCGGCGCGGTGGGCGCCGCGGTCCTGCCGCGGTCCGGGTTCTGGACGCTGCTGCCGGTGGGGGTGGCGGCGCTGCGGGCGGCCCGGCGGCCCGGGGGGAGCACGCGGTGCGGGTAGCGGTGGCCGGGGGCACGGGCGTCGTCGGCCGCCACGTCGTCGCGGTGCTCCAGGAGCGCGGGCACGAGGTCCGGGTGCTGTCGCGGTCGGCCGGGGTGGACGTGCGCACGGGCCGAGGCCTGCCGGCGGCGCTCGACGGCGTCGGGGCGGTCGTCGACGTCGCGAACGTGGCGACGACGCGCCGGGCGGCGGCGACCGGGTTCTTCACGGCGGTGACCGAGCACCTGCTCGACGCCGGGCGGCGGGCCGGGGTGGGTCACCACGTCGTGCTGTCGATCGTCGGCATCGACGACGTCGACACCGGCTACTACGCCGGCAAGCGGCGCCAGGAGGCGCTGGCCCTGGCGGGCGGGGTGCCCGCCAGCGTGCTGCGCGCGACGCAGTTCCACGAGTTCGCCGCGCAGATGCTGGACCGCCTGCGGCTCGGCCCCGTGGCGTTCGTCCCGCGGATGCGGACGCAGCCGGTCGCGGCCCGGGAGGTCGGTGAGGCGCTGGCCGACCTCGCCGTCGGCCCCGCGGTCGGCCGGGCGCCCGACCTCGGCGGGCCCGAGGTCCACACGGTGGCCGACCTCGTCGGGCGGGTGCTGCGGGCCCGCGGCGAGCGTGTCCGGCTGGTCCCGTTCCCGGTGCCGGGCCGGGCGGGACGGGCGATGGCCGGCAGCGGGCTGCTGCCGGGCCCGGACGCGCGGCGGGGTCGGACGACCTTCGAGGAGTGGCTCACCGCCCCCGACGGCCTGCGCCTCTACGACCGCTAGACGGCGGCGGTGCCGATCAGCCCCTCGCGGGTGACGAGCGCCGCCAGCTCCGGCTCGGTCAGGCCGTCGGTGCCGGCCGGGCGCATCGGCAGCACCATGTGCCGGCTCTCGGCGCTCGTGTCGTGCACCACGATCGCGGTGTCGTCGGGCAGGACGAGGCCGAACTCGGCGAGCACCGCCCGCGGCTCGCGGACCACGCGGGAGCGGTAGGCCTCGCTCTTGTACCAGGACGGCGACGGGCCGAGCAGCCCGATCGGGTAGCAGGAGCAGAGCGTGCAGACGAGGACGTTGTGCGTGGTCGGGGTGTTGGCCTCGACGGTGAGCCGCTGCGTCTGCGGGCCGGTGCTCATCGACAGGCCGAGCTCGTCGAGCGCGCCGTTCGCGTCGGCCAGCAGGCGGGTGCGGAACCCGGGGTCGACCCAGGCGCGCGCCACGATCCGCGACCCGTTGGCCGGCGACCCGGACAGGATCTGGGTGATGATGCCGTCGAGCTGGGCGTCGTCGGTCAGGCCGGCGTCGATCAACCGTTCCTCCAGCCGGCGCACCCGCACCGCCGTCGTCGAGCTCGCGTGCTGACCGGTCACGACACCGCCTCCAGGTAGGACTCCCACAGCTCCAGCTGCACCCAGTGCCCGTCCCCGCCGGGCGCGCCCCAGAGCGCCCCGGCCGGGAACCGGACCCTGTACACGGGCTCGACCGACGGCGGGGCGATCCCGCGCGCCCGGTCGTCGGCGAGCGGCCAGGTGCCCGCGACCTCGACCACCTCGCCCTCCTGCCCGCGGGCGTAGCGCGGGAGGCGGGTGTGGTGCGGCGGGTCGGTGGCCCGGGCCCGCACCCGGTCGCCGACGCGGAACGCGGGCTCAGCCATCGCCCCGGGCGGCCGCCGCGGTCAGCGTCTCCACGGCGTGCAGCCAGCGCTCGTAGTACGACGCGGCCAGGTACTCCGCGGGCGGCATGCGCTCGATGGCGTCGCGGAACTGGTCGAGGTTGTAGACCCCCCGACGCAGCATCGCGACGTTCAGCGCGTACACCCGCGCCTCCCAGTCGGCGTGGAAGGGGGGTTCGTCGGCCTCCACGGCGACCGGCCCGAACCCGGACTGGCCGCCGACGTCGTTGACCCGGGACATGCCCCGCACCGTAGCGCCCGCGCGCCGT
>DASVUG010000009.1:0-8518 GCA_036387155.1 Pseudonocardia sp.
AGGACCAGGACCGTCGCTACTACGCCATCACGGTCAGGCCGACCGTCTTCATCAACCTGGTGCCCGACCACGTCATCTTCCACCGCATGTTCCCCGTCTCGGCCGATCGGACGATCGTGGAGTGCGACTGGCTGTACACGCACGACGTGGTCGAGTCGGGCGAGGACGTGACGCGGTCGGTGGAGTTGTTCCACCGGGTCAACGAGCAGGACTTCGCCGCCTGCGAGCGGACCCAGCCGGCCATGTCCTCTCGCGCCTACGCCAACGGCGGCGTGCTCGTCCCCTCCGAGCACCACATCGGCCTGTTCCACGAGTGGGTCACGCGGCAGCTGGCGTCGGCGCCCGCGTAGGCGGGCGCGGCGCGACCGCGTCGGCGGTCAGGCCGCCAGCGCCGCGCGCACCTCGTCCGCCGTCGGCAGGCCGGCGGTGGTCAGCGCGAGGTTGGCCAGCGACGCCCGGTGCACCTGCTCGTCCGCCGCCGCGACGGCGTCGGCGACGACGTACACGGTCAGGCCGAGGTCCGTGCCCTGGCGGGCGGTCTGCTCGACGGTCAGGTTGGTCGCCACACCGGTGACCAGCACCGTGTCGACCCCCCGGGCGGCCAGCAGCGCCGGCAGATCGCTGCCCGCGAGCCCCGACAGCCGCTGGTTGTCGACCACGTGCCCGGGCTCGGCGTGCGGCCGCATCGGCTCGATCAGCTGCGCGCCCGCGGCGTCCGGCCGGAAGGCCTCCTGGGCGTCGCCGACGGCCCGCATGAACCCGGTGTTGCGCACCAGCCCGCCCTCGCCCACCGGGACGGTGAACCGGGTGAAGAAGACCGGGACGCCCGCCGCGCGCACGCCGGCGTGCAGCGCCGCCGCCCGCGCGACGACCCCGCTGCGCCGCACCGGCTCGGCGAGCATCCCGCCGAAGAAGCCCTCGGGCGCGATGACGTTGACCTGCCAGTGCAGGGCGAGCACCGCCGTGCGGCGCGGATCGATCACCACCGCACCATGGTCGCACCCCGGTCTGCGCCAGGATGACGCCACCATGCACCGCGCCGACCGCTCCGTCCTGCACCTGCCGGGACCCGGCGGGCCCGCCCGCGTCCCCGTCGTCGCCGTCCCCGGGCTGGGCCTGTCGGTGGAGGTGCCCGCGCGCGCCCTGCGCCACCTGCGCGACGTCGTCGGGTCCACGGTCCTCGCCCTGCCGGGGTACGGGGTGCCGCCGGGGCGGGGCCCGGCGCTCGACCCCCCGGCGCTCGACCCCCCGGCGCTGGCCACCCGGCTGCTGGAGCGGCTCGACGGGCTCGCCGTCGGGCGGGCGGTGCTGCTCGGCCACTCCGCGAGCTGCCAGATCGTGGTCGAGGCAGCCCGGCAGGAGCCGGCGCGGGTCGCCGCGGCGGTGCTGGTCGGGCCGACGACCGACCCCCGGGCCGCGGGGTGGCCGACGCTCGCGGCCCGGTGGGTGCGCACGGCGGCGTGGGAACGCCCCGGGCAGATCCCCCTCCTCGTGCGGAGCTACGGCCGGACCGGGCTCGCCGCCATGGCCCGGGCCATGGACGCCGCCCGCCGGCACCGCCTCGACGCCGCGGTCGCGGACCTGACCTGCCCCGTGCTCGTCGTCCGGGGGCGCCACGACCGGATCGCGCCCGCGGACTGGGTCGCGGCCCTGGCCCGGCGCGCCCCGGACGGGCGCGCGGCGACGCTGCCGGTCGGGGCGCACATGGTCCCGATCACCCACCCGGCCGCGCTCGCCGCCGCGGTGTCGGCCTTCGCGGCCGGTGTCGGACCTCCCGCCCCACCGCCGTGAGCGGTGGCCGGCGACGCCCGAGACGGCCGCTCCCGATCGACGCGGCCGCCGTCGCTGCAGCATGCTGTGCCCCATGAATGCTGTCGCCATGAGGTCGAGGGCCATGAGGTCGGGGCGATGAGCGGCGAGGACGGTCAGGACCGCGGGCCCCACCCGCACGCGCTGGACATCGAGCGGGCGACGGTGGACAACGACACCTACCGCACCGTGCTGTGGACGGGGCCGAACCTGCAGGTCACGGTGATGAGCATCGAGCCGGGCGGCGAGGTCGGGCTGGAGGTCCACGGCGACCACGACCAGTTCCTGCGGGTGGAGGCGGGCCGTGGCCGGGTCCAGATGGGCCCCGCGAAGGACCGGCTGACGTTCGACCGCGAGGTCGAGGACGACTGGGCGATCCTCGTGCCGGCCGGCTCCTGGCACAACCTCACCAACATCGGCGACGGGCCGCTGAAGCTCTACTCCCTCTACGCGCCTCGCGAGCACCCGCCCGGCACGGTGCACGCCACGAAGGCCGAGGCCGACGCGGCGGAGGCCGCCGAGGACACCGCCACCGCCTGAGCGGCCCGCCGCACCGCGACGGCCACCCGGGCGCGGCGACCCGGTCCGCGCCGGTCGCGGCGATCTGTGACCGATCTGCATCGTGGCAACCCTGTGCCGCGCCCGAGGTGATCGCCATACTCGGATGGCCTGTCAGGCGCCGGCACGCGCCGGGAGACACCCAACGGAGGGTTTCGTGTACCTGAAGAAGATGGCGTCGCTCGTCGGCGCGGCCGTGCTGTCGGTCGGCGTGCTCGCCGGCTGCGGCAGCAGCGGCGGCGGCGGCAGCGCGCCCGCCCCGGCCGCCGGCGGGTCGGGCGGTGCCCCGTGCCCGCTCGTGGAGGCCGCCGACCCGGGCAACTCCCAGCCCCCGGCCGGTGTCCCGACGGCCGACCAGGCGCCCAAGCTGGCGAAGACCACGGGCATCAAGGCCGCCTTCAGCCAGAACGCCAGCAACAACCCGTGGCGGCTGGCCGAGACCGCGAGCATGCAGGAAGAGGCCGCCAAGCAGGGTGTCCAGCTGACCGTCACCGACGCGAACAACGAGCAGTCCAAGCAGATCTCCGACATCAAGGGCCTCATCGCCCAGAAGCCGGACGTCCTGTTCATCGCCCCGATCACCGAGCAGATCGCCAACGTGGTCAAGGACGCCTCCACCGCCGGCATCCCGGTCTTCCTGCTCGACCGCGACGTCGACCACGCCGTCGCCCAGCCGGGCAAGGACTTCGTCACCGTCATCCAGTCCGACTTCGTCCAGGAGGGCAAGCGGGCCGCGGTGCAGATGGCCAAGGCCACCGGCGGCAACGCCAAGATCATCGAGCTCGAGGGCACGACCGGCGCCTCGCCGGCGATCGACCGCAAGAAGGGCTTCGACGAGGCGATCCAGCAGTGCCCCGGCATGCAGGTGGTGGTGTCGCAGGACGCCGACTTCACCCGGGCCAAGGGCCAGTCGGTCGCCGAGACCCTGCTGCAGAGCCACCCCGACGCCACGGCGATCTACGCGCACAACGACGAGATGGCCCTGGGCGCGATCGCGGCCCTGAAGGCCATCGGCAAGACGCCCGGGCAGGACGTCAAGGTCGTCTCGATCGACGGCGAGAAGGACGGCATCAAGGCGGTGTCCACCGGCGAGCTGTTCGCGACCGTCGAGTGCAGCCCGCGCTTCGGCCCGCTGGCCTTCTCCACGATGAAGGACTACGCCGACGGCAAGCCGGTCCCGACCCTGATCATCAACCAGGACCAGCTGTTCACCAAGGACAACGCCGCGGCCAACATCGAGAAGGCCTACTAGGCGAGGGACCGGCCGGGGCCCGGGGGCGACGTCCCCGGGCCCCGGCGCCAGCCTGCGAGGAGGGACCCGTGGCCGACCCGCCCCTGCTGTCGATGCAGGGCATCACCAAGCAGTTCCTCGGGGTGCCCGCCCTGCGCGAGGTCTCGTTCGAGGTGGCCCGCGGCGAGGTGCACGCGCTGATCGGGCAGAACGGCGCGGGCAAGTCGACGCTGATCAAGGTGCTCACGGGCGTGTACGCCCGCGACGCGGGGCGCATCGAGTTCGACGGCCGCGAGGTCGCGTTCCCCTCCCCGCACGCCGCGCAGCTCGCCGGCCTGTCGACCATCTACCAGGAGGTCAACCTGGTGCCGTTCCGGTCGGTGGCCGAGAACGTGTTCCTGGGCCGCGAGCCGAAGCGCCTCGGCCTGATCGACTGGGGCCGGATGAACCGGGAGGCGGCGGCGATCCTGCGCCGGCTCGACCTCGACGTCGACGTCACCCGGCCGCTGCACGACTACGCCATCGCGACCCAGCAGATGACGGCGCTGGCCCGCGCCCTGTCGACGGCGGCCAAGCTCGTGATCATGGACGAGCCGACGTCCGCGCTCGCCGAGCAGGAGGTCCAGACCCTCTTCCGGGTGATCCGGCAGCTCCGCGACGAGGGGATCGCTGTCGTCTTCGTCTCGCACCGGCTCGACGAGCTCTACGCGGTCTGCGACCGGGTCACGGTGATGCGCGACGGCCGCACGGTCGCCCAGCGGGCGATGGCGGACATCAGCCGCTACGAGCTGGTCTCGACGATGCTGGGCCGCGAGCTGGCCGAGGAGCTCGCCCACCGGCGCAGCGCGGACGCCGCTCCGGACGGCCCGCCCGTCCTCGAGGCGACGGACCTGCACCGCGGGCGGGCGCTCGACGGCGTCTCGGTGTCGGTCCGCCCCGGCGAGATCGTCGGGCTGGCCGGGCTGCTCGGTTCGGGGCGCACCGAGACCGCGCGCGCCGTGTTCGGGGCGGACCCGCTCGACTCGGGCACCGTCGCCGTCGCCGGCACGCCGGTGGCGCTCCGGTCGCCCCGCGACGCCGTGGAGCGCGGGATCGGCTTCGCGCCCGAGGACCGCAAGACCGAGGGCATCATCCCCCAGCTGTCGGTGCGCGAGAACATGACGCTCGCGCTGCTCCCCCACCTGCGCCGCCACGGCATCGTCGACCGCCGGCGCCAGGGCGAGATCGTCGACCGGTTCGTCACGGCGATCGGCGTCAAGTGCTCGAGCCCGGAGCAGCCGATCCGCGAGCTGTCCGGCGGCAACCAGCAGAAGGTGCTGCTCGCCCGCTGGCTCTGCACCGACCCGAAGCTGCTGATCCTCGACGAGCCCACCCGGGGCATCGACGTCGGCGCCAAGCGCGACATCCAGGTGCTCGTGCGCCGGCTCGCCGACGAGGGCCTGGCCGTGCTGCTGATCTCCTCCGAGCTGGAGGAGATCGTCGCCGACGCCGACCGGGTGGTGACGCTGCGCGACGGCCGCTCGGTCGCCGAGCTCACCGGCGACGACATCACCGAGGACGCGCTCATGAACGCGATGGCCACCGGCGCCGCGGCGGACACGGCGGTGGACAGCGCCTCGGACACGGCGGACCCGCCGGCCGGGCCGGCCACCGCTCCGGACCATGACCCGACCACCGCCGGGAGGCAGCCGTGAGCAGCCGGCCGGACACCCCCGCCTCGCCCGCGGCGGCCGAACCCGACGGGCAGCCCGCCGGGACCACCGCCGGGACCGGCCCCGGCACCACCGCCGGCGGCGCCACGGCCGAGGGCGCCAGCACCGAGGGCGGCCGCGGCGGCCGGGTGCGCTGGTCGGTGTGGGCCCAGCGCTACGGCGCCCTGGCCGCGCTCGCCGCGCTGTTCGTCTACAACGCGATCGCGACCCCGTACTTCCTGACGCCGCAGTCGCTGCTGTTCATCCTGCTCCGGCAGGCCGCGCCGATCGCGATCGTCGCCGTCGGGATGGCCATCGTCATCGGCACGGGCGGGATCGACCTGTCGGTCGGCTCGGTGATGGCCATCGCCGGGCAGGTCGGGGCCGTGCTCGTGCTCGGCGGCCAGCCGGCGCTGCTGGCCGTGCTCGCGGCGCTGCTCGTCGCGGCGCTGTGCGGGCTGTTCAACGGCACGCTGGTGGCCCGGTTCGGCGTGCAGCCCATCATCGCCACGCTGATCCTGTTCATCGCCGGCCGGGGCATCGCCCAACTGATCACCGGCGGCGAGCTGCAGCCGCTGTCGAACCCGGACTTCCAGTGGATCGGCCTCGCCAGGCCGCTCGGGGTGCCGGCCCAGGTGATCATCGCCGTGGTCGTCGCCGTCGTCGCCTGGCTCGTCATGCGGCTGACCGTGTACGGCCGCTACGTGCTCGCCGTCGGCGGCAACGAGACGGCCTCGCGGCTGGCGGGGCTGCCCGCGGCGCGGGTCAAGCTGCTGGCCTACGTGACCTCCGGCGTCCTCGCCGGCCTGGTCGGCCTGATCGCCGTCAGCGCCACCTCGGCGTCGGACGCGAACAACACCGGCGTCGGCATGGAGCTCGACGCGATCGCCGCGGTGGCCGTCGCGGGCACCCCGCTGACCGGGGGCAAGGTGACCATCCCGGGCGCCGTCGTCGGCGCGGTGCTGCTCAAGCTGCTGCAGAACACGCTGATCTCCAAGGGTGTCACCAAGGAGGTCGCGCAGATCGTGACGGGCGCGGTCATCGTCCTCGCGCTGTGGCTGCAGCGGCAGGACACCCCGTGACCGGGCCGGTCACCGTCGACACAGCACCGTCGGACACAGCACTGTCGGGCGCCGCGCCGACGAGCGTCCGCGAGGAGGCCCCGTGACCACCGTCGACACCCCCGCCGGCACCTCGACGGGCCGCCGCGTCCAGGTCGGTCTGCTCCTGCAGCGCCAGGGCGCGCTGATCGCGCTGGTGGTGCTCGTGGTCTTCGGCGTGCTGCGCTACGGCGAGCGGTTCGCCACCGGCTTCAACCTGAGCAGCTTCACCGGCGACACGGCCAAGTACGGCCTCGTGGCGCTGGGCATGACCTTCGTGATCATGACGGGCGGGATCGACCTGTCGGTCGGCTCGGTGGTCGCCCTCGGCGGCGTCGTCGGCGTCGGGGTGAGCGAGTACGGGCTCCTGCCCGGGCTGCTGGCCGGCACCGCCGCGGGCGCGGCCGTCGGCGTCGTGAACGGCCTGCTGATCACGCGGCTGCGGCTGCAGCCGTTCATCGTCACCCTGGCCACCCTGCTCGCCGTGCGCGGGCTGGCTCTGACCCTCGCGGGGACGCGGGCGGCCGTCGCCGCGCCCGGCGGGTTCCAGAGCCTGGGCAGCTGGTCGCTGCTCGGCCTGCCCGTCGCGGCGTGGGCGATGTTCCTGGCCTTCCTCGTCGGCGCCGCCGTGCTGCACTACACGCCGTGGGGCCGGCAGGTGCTTGCCATCGGCGGCAACGTCGACGCCGCGCGGCTGATGGGCCTGCCGGTGGCCCGCACCACCTTCAGCGTCTACGTGCTCTCCGGGGCGCTCGCCGGGTGCGCCGGGGTGTTCCTCGGGTCGCAGAACGGCTCGGTCGACACCGCCGCGGGGCAGGGCTGGGAGCTGACGGCGATCGCGGCCGTCGTCGTCGGCGGGACGCTGCTGACCGGCGGCGTCGGGTCGGTGCTCTCCAGCCTGGTCGGCGTGCTGCTCCTGCAGCTCATCTTCAACCTGATCGTCTTCGAGAACGGCCGGGGCGCGGTCACGATCAGCTCCTTCTGGGAGTCCGTGATCCGCGGCGCGTTCCTGCTGGTCGTGGTCCTGCTGCAGGTGCGCCTGGTGCGGCGGCGGGGGGAGGCCGGAAGACCGGCGTGACCTGCGGGACAGCCCTGGCACAACCGCAGGTCGCGGAGGCATGATTCAACGATGCAAACCCTCGACGTCACCGCCGACATCGACGCGGCCGAGAAGGCCCTGCACACCGCCGGCATCCACGGCCAGAAGGGCGCGTTCAGCCGCGAGTGGGCCGCCGAGCTCGACGAGGACCTCCAGGTCCTGTTCCAGGAGGCCCTCCGCACGCCCGACGGCGCGCTGGGCCGCGGCCCGCGGCGCTACTACGTCGAGATCCACCCGGAGCGGCTGCGCGGCTTCTCGGACATCGTCACGAACCCGTGGCTGATGGGCGTGTGCGAGCGCGTGCTGGGGCCGGAGTTCCAGATCATCGAGGTGGGCTTCGACGTCCCCCTGCCCGGCGCGTTCGACCAGCCGTGGCACCGCGACTTCCCCGCCCCCCGCGAGACCTACGAGGACCACCGGCTCACCTCCCTGGCCTTCAACATGACCACGGTGGACGTCACCGAGGACATGGGCCCGTTCGAGATCGCCCCCGGGACGCAGTGGGAGCAGGGCGCGGACTGGAAGCACGGCATGTTCCCGCCGAAGTCCGACGCCCCGCGCTACGCCGGCCTGGCCCAGCGCAAGCTGCCGCGCATGGGCGACGCGTCCGTCCGCTCCGCGCTGACGGTCCACCGCGGCACCGCGCACCGCTCGTGGCGGGCCCGGCCCGTCCTCGTCGTGGGCGTCGACGCCCCCGGCGCGGGCAACGCCGAGCGCCACGACCTGCAGTTCACCCACGGGTACTGGGCGACGCTGCCCGAGGAGGCCCGCGCCCACCTGCCGGCCCGCCTCGTCGACACCCTCGAGCCGATCCGCCAGGAGCACACCATCGAGGGCCTGGTGATGGGCGAGGCGTAGGCCGGGCCCGTTCCAGCACCGCACCGCCGGACCGCACCCCGGACCGCACGGCCGAGCAGGCCGCCGCGGACAGGTGCGGTCCGGCAGCGCGCGCTGTCGGCCCCGGCGGCCATGATCGCCGTCGGCGGGGCCGCAGGGCTGTCGGCACAGCCCCCCGCCGACGCGCGCGGGG
>DASVUG010000010.1:0-4951 GCA_036387155.1 Pseudonocardia sp.
CGGACGACGGGCTCGTCGCCCGCCACCGGCTGCGTCGGCTGGTCGGGCGGGACGGGGGTGGGGGCCGGGCGTGGCCTCGGCCGCACCGACTGGGGCGCGGGCGGCGGCGGGACGGGCAGCGGGGCGGTGTCCCAGCCGGCACCGGGCTCGGCGCCCATCATCCGGGCCGCGCGGCGCCACGGCGCGTCGCCGAACTCGCCCGTCGGCGGCGCCTCGAGCGTGTCCGCCGCCCGGCCGGGCGCGGGGTGCTCCACCGGGCCGGCCAGGCCGTCGGGGGCCGGGCGCGGCTCGGGCGCGGCGGCCGCCGCGTGCGGCCCGACCGGGGCGACCAGCGCGTCGTCGCGGTGCTCGTCCGGCACCGCACGCCGGTTGACCAGTTCGCCGACGGTCCGCGGCGCCTCGGCCGGGGCCGACCGGGACCGCCCGCGGAGCAGCTGCACCAGCAGCCCCACGAAGACCGCCGCGAGCACCAGGAGGACCGCCGACCCGATGACTCCGGTGCTCATGCTTTCCGCACTCCCTCGTCGCGTCCGCTCGGCTCGTGGCGGGCCCACCGGGACGGCCGGGAGCGCGCACCGCTCGCACGGCCGCTCACCCCTCGCCGACGCCGGACGGGACGTGCGCCACCGCGCGGGGTCTCGAGCCGGAGGCCGGCGGCGGGGTGCCCGGGGAGCGCGTCGGGCCGCCGTGGCCCGCCGGGCGAGACCGTAGCACCCGGACGGGTGTCCACCGGGCGCGGCGACCCGGCGTGTTCGGGGTCGTCCACGGGCGCGACGACCCGCCGGTTCCGGGGTCGTCCACGAGCACGGATCGCGCCTCCGCGGCGACGGCAGGCCGCGGCCTCCGGCCGTGTCGTGAAAGCCACTTTCCGGACACGACACGTCCTGAAGGTGGCTTTCACGACAAGGGAGCGGAGCGACCCGCCGCCCGGAGCCGGCTGGCGGTGTCGCGACGGCGGCGACGGGGAACCGGACCGCCGTGGCTCCTGACTCCGCGGCCCCCCGCCCCTCGGACGGCGACCTCCCCTCCCGGGACGGCGACCTCCCCTCCCCGCAGGGGGACCTCGCCTCCCCGCAGGGGGACCTCGCCGCGCTCGCCGCCGCCCACGGCGTGGCGACCTCCTACCGCGGCCCGGGCCGGCGGCCCGTCCAGGTCGACGACGACGTGGTCGTCGCGGTCCTCGGCCTGCTCGACGTGGACGCGACCACGCCCGAGGCCCGCGCCGCCGCCCTGGCCGACGCCCGCGCGAAGGCGGCGGCGGGGGCGCTGCCGGGGACGATCGCGCACACCGCCGGCACGGTCCGCGCCCTGCCCGGGCCGGGGTCGCTCACCGGCCCCGGCGGCCTGACGCGCGACGTCACCGAGCTGGGCGACGACCTCGAACCGGGCTACTACCGGTTCCACCCCGTCGACGAGGCGCTCGGGCGCGACGTCACGGTGGTGGTCGCCCCGGCGGCGCTGCCCGAGGTGGCCCGCTCGTGGGGCTGGATGCTGCAGCTCTACGCGCTGCACTCGCAGGGCTCGTGGGGCATCGGCGACCTGGGCGACCTGCGCACGTTCGTCGACTGGACCGGGCGCGAGCACGGGGCCGCGGCCGTGCTGCTCAACCCGCTGCACGCCGTCACCCCCGTCCCGCCGCTCCAGCCCTCGCCCTACACCCCGTCGAGCCGGCGGTTCGCCACGCCGCTGGCCCTGCGCGTCACCGACCTCGAGCTCTACCGGGAGGCCGACGCCGACACCCGCGCGGAGGTCGACGCGCTGCGCCCCGACACCGTGGACGACCGCATCGAGCACGACCGGGTGTGGGCGGCGAAGCGGTCCGCGTGCGAGCTGCTGTGGCGCGCCGCGGGCCGCCCGGAGCCGACGGGGATGCCCGACGACCTGTGGGACTTCGCCACGTTCTGCGCGATCGCCGAGCGGCACGGCGGCCGGTGGACCCGCTGGCCGGAGGAGCTGCGCCACCCCGCCTCCCCCGCCGTGGACGCGCTGCGCCGCGAGCTGGCCCCGCGCATCGCCTTCCACGCCTGGCTGCAGGAGCAGGTGCAGCACCAGCTCGCCGACGTGCGCGCCGTCGCGCAGGAGGTCGGGGTGCGCGTCGTGCACGACCTCGCGGTCGGGACGGACCCGGAGGGCGCCGACGGCTGGGCGCTGCAGGACGTCCTCGCCCTCGGCGTGCACGTCGGCGCGCCGCCGGACGCCTTCAGCCAGCAGGGCCAGGACTGGGGGCTGCCGCCCTGGCGGCCGAACCGGCTCGACGCCACCGGGTACGCGGCCTACCGGGACCTGCTCCGCGCGCTGCTGCGCCAGGCCGACGGCCTGCGCATCGACCACGTCATGGGGCTGTGGCGGCTGTGGTGGGTGCCGCCGGGCGAGTCGCCGCGGCGGGGCACCTACGTGCAGTACGACGCCGAGGTCATGCTCGCGGTGCTGATGCTGGAGGCGTGGAGCGCGGACGCCCTGGTGATCGGCGAGGACCTGGGCACCGTCGAGCCGGAGGTCACGGCGGGCCTGCGGGCGCGCAACGTCCTCGGCTCGTCCGTGCTGTGGTTCACCCGCGACCCGGACGCCCCGGGCGAGCCCCTGCTGCCGCCGGACCGCTGGAACCCCGAGTCGGTCGCGACGATCTCGACCCACGACCTGCCCACGGCGTCGGGCTTCCTGCGCGGCGAGCACGTGCAGGTCCGCGCCGATCTCGGCCTGCTCGACGACCCCGAGGGCGAGCGCGCCCGGGCGGAGCGTGACCGGGCGGAGCTGGTCGCGCTGCTGCGCGCGGAGGGGCTGGTCCCGGAGGGGGCCGGGGAGGCGGGTGGGCCGGGCGAGGAGGAGATCGTCGTGGCGATGCACGCCCTGCTCGCCCGGGCGGCGTCGCGGCTGGTGCTGGTCTCGCCCTACGACATCGTCGGCGAGACCCGCCAGCCCAACCTGCCCGGCACGGTGGACCAGTACCCGAACTGGCGGATCCCGCTGCCCGAGAGCCTCGAGGAGCTGCAGGCCGACCCGCGGGTGCGCGTCGTGGTGGACGTCCTGCGCACGGCCCGCCCATCGAGCAATGCTTGACTTGCACCTCAGTCAGCTGCAACTCTTCACTTGCATTTCGGGCCGAGTGGAGGAGTCACCGTGGAGGACAGCATCGTCCGGGAGACCGTCGTCGCCGCGACGACCGAGCGGGTTTGGCAGGTGCTGACCCGCCCCGAGTACCTGCCGCGCTGGTTCGGTGCGGAGAAGGCCGAGGTGGACCTGCGCCCCGGCGGAGCGCTGGTGATGGTGTGGGCCGAGCACGGCACGGGCTACGCCCGGATCGAACGCGTCGACGAACCGACCCTGTTCAGCTTCCGCTGGGCGATCGAGCCGGGCGCGCAGCCGACGCCGGGGGAGGAGACGCTGGTCGAGTTCACGCTTGCACCCGAGGGGGACGGGACGCGGCTGCGGGTGGTCGAGAGCGGGTTCTCGACGCTGGACCGCCCCGCCGAGAAGCAGGAGTGGCACCGCGAGCGCAACGTCGACGGGTGGCGGCAGGTGCTCGAGGCCGTCGCGGCCCACTTCACCGGGGTGACGGCCTGACCGCCGCCGTCGATCCGGGTCCGGTGTTCGTCGCGCTGGCCGACCCGACCCGGCGGGCGCTGCTCACCCGGCTCGCCACGCACGGGTCGGCCAGCGCGACGGCGCTGGCCAAGGAGCTGCCGGTCAGCCGGCAGGCGGTGGTCCAGCACCTCGCCGTGCTGGATGCCGCCGGGCTGATCCGCGGACGGCGCGCGGGCCGTGAGGTCCGGCACGAGGTGCGGTCGGAGGCGTTGACCGCGACCGCGAGCTGGATGACGCGGGTCGCCGAGCAGTGGGACGAGCGCCTCGCGGCGATCAGGGAGCTCGCGGAGGAGCGGTGACCGGGCGGCGCCGGCCGGTCGGTGCCGCCCCCGTCAGCGGATCTCGTTGAGGACGCCCGGCGCGATCTCCACCGTCACGGCCACCCCGCGCTCCAGGTCGGCGACCTCGCCGTCGATCTGCACCGGCATCGGGTCGTGGGTCGTGAAGCGGTACTCGCGGGCGGTGGGCTGCGGGCCCAGCCCGCGGAACGCCGCGCGCACCGCCGTGAGCAGCACCCGCCACTTCGCCGTGTGCCGCAGGATGATGACCTCGAACCGCCCGTCGTCCGGGCTGCCGTCCTCGCTGAGCTCGGCGAACTTCGCCATCTCGCGGATGTTGGCGAAGATGACGCTGTCGAAGCGCTCGGTGCCGTCCGGGGTGTCGATCTGGAACGGGCGGAAGCGCGCGAAGGACCGGATCGTCGAGATGACCTCGCGGATCGAGCCCTTGCCCCCCTTCTCCAGGTCCAGTGCGACCACCGGGGTGATGCCCAGACCGATGTAGGAGTGCGCGTAGCGGGGCTCGCGGCCCTCGACGCTCATCCGCAGCAGGTCCAGCTTCGTCACCGCGCCCGCGACGATCGCGTCGGCGAGGTCGCGCCGCTTCGTGACCCGGCGGTGGTCGTTCGCGTTGCCCGCCGCCGACACCGCCGCGAACACGTCGTCGACGCCGGCCTCCATCAGCCCGTTCACGACGTCGTTGTAGCCGCCGTCCCCGCTGACCGAGACCACGAGCGTGCGCCCCCGCCGCGCGGCGTCGCGGGCGATGTCCCGGCCGTGCCCGGCGTGCTCGGTGGGCCGCAGCTCCACGGGCAGCTCCGGCGCCCGCTCGGCGAGCTGACCCACCAGCTCCTCCGCCCGCCCCGACGCGTTCCCCGTGCTGTTCGGGTTGAAGACGATCTCGACGGCGTCGTACGGCCTGGACGCTGGGCTCATCTCGACCTGTCGCTCCCCCTGACCCGGACCCGCCGGGTCGACCGCGAGCTCGCTACGGGCCCGTCGCGCCAACCCTAGGTCAGGCGGGGTCGTCGCCGACCATGCGGTCCACCGCCCGCTTCGCCGCCCGCGGGCCCGCCCCGGTCTGCTGCCGC
>DASVUG010000011.1:0-10947 GCA_036387155.1 Pseudonocardia sp.
GCGAAGTACAACCCGGGGCAGGACACGATCGACAGGATCGTGGGGGCGCTGCAGCCGTGACCGGCGGCGTGAGGGCGGTCTCGGTGTAGGGACGGCGGAAGTCGGTACGCCTGTGCCATGTCCCCCCGACTGAGCTGGAGCTGCACCGGCGACGGCGAGCCCCTGCTGCTCCTGCACGGGATCGGCAGCACCCACGACGACTTCGCGGCGCTGCGCCCGCACCTCGACGCCGCGTACCGGGTGCTCGCGCCCGACCTCCCGGGCCACGGCGGGTCACCGCCGCTGGCCGGGCGGCCGACCGTCGCGGCGATCACCGACGCGGTCGAGGCGGACCTCGACGAGCTGGGCGTCGGCCGGGTGCACGTGCTCGGCAACTCGATCGGCGCGCGGGTCGCGCTGGAGCTGGCCCGCCGCGGCCGGGCGCGGTCCGTGGTCGCCATCTCCCCGTCCGGCGCCAACTCGGTCGTCGAGCGGGTCTACCAGGCCACCGTGCTCGGCAGCGCCCGGCTGGCCCTGCGCGCGGCCCGGCCGCTGGTCCCCGCCGCGACCCGCTCGGTCGTCGGCCGGTCCGCGCTGCTCGCCGGGCTGCGCGCGGCGCCGTGGCGGGCCGGCGAGACGGAGGCGACGGCGGTCGAGGGCGGCCTCGCCGGTGCCGCCCGGTTCTGGTCGATGCTCTGGTGGGGCGTGCTCCTCGACGTCCCCACCGGCCTGGAGGACGTCGACTGCCCGGTGATCCTGGCCCAGGGCACCCTCGACGGGATCGCGGCCGGGCAGACCCCCCGCTACCTGGCGGCGGTTCCCGGGGCCCGGTTCGTCCCGCTGCTCGGCGGCGGGCACGCGCCGCAGTCCGACACCCCCGACGCCATCCTGCGGCTCGTCCACCGGGCCGTCGCGGCAGCGGCGCCCGACGACGACCCGGCCGACGAGCCGAGGGCCACCGTCCACCCGCTGCACCCCACCCGGCGCCGCAACCGCCACCCCGATGAGAGGGCCACATCGTGAACTCCAACCCGGTGAAGCTGAAGCCGGTCGCCGAGCAGGTCGTGGTGGTGATGGGCGCCTCCAGCGGCATCGGCCGCGCCACGGCCCTGCGGTTCGCCGAGCAGGGCGCGGCGGTGGTCGTGGCGGCGCGGGGAGAACCCGGGCTGACCTCGCTCGTCGCCGAGATCGAGGCCGCGGGCGGGCGGGCGACGGCCGTCGTCGCCGACGTCACCGACCCCGCGCAGGTGCGGGCCGTGGCCGACCGCGCCGTCGCCGACTACGGGCGGCTCGACACCTGGGTGCAGATGGCCGGCATCCTGCTGGTCGCCGGGTTCGACGACACCACCCCCGAGGAGTTCGCCCGGGTGCTGGAGGTCAACCTGCTGGGCCAGGTGCACGGGGCCAAGGCCGCGCTGCCGCACCTGCGCCGCGGCGGTGGCGCGTTCATCTCGATGTCGTCGATGGGCGCGAAGCGGGGCATCCCGCTGCAGACCGCCTACTGCTCCTCCAAGCACGGCATCGACGGCTTCCTCGAGGCGCTGCGCGTCGAGCTGCAGCGCGACGGCGTCCCGGTGAGCGTCACCCAGATCATGCCCGGCACGATCAACACCCCGCTGTTCGACAACGCGCGGACGAAGATGGGGGTCAAGCCGGTCGCGCCGCCGCCGGCCTACCCCGCCCGGATCGTCGCCGACGCGATCGTGCACGCGGCGCAGCACCCGGTGCGCGACCTGGTCGTCGGCGGTTCGGCGAAGGCGCTCATCACGGCCGAGAAGTTCGCGCCGCGGCTGGTCGACGCGCTCCTGCGGACGGTCGGCTACGAGCTGCACGACACCGGCGAGCGGAAGTCGGCCGAGGCCGGGGACAACCTCGACGCCCCGCTGACCGCCCACGACACCGTCGAGGGCTCCGTCGGCGGGGTGACGCTGGGCCACAGCCCCTACACGTGGTTCGCGATGCACCGCCCGCTGACCGCCCCCGGCCGCGCCCTGCTCGCCGGCGCCGGCCGCCTCGTCCCGGAGTTCGCCCGGGCCGCGGCCACCGACGCGGTCCGGCGCGTCAGCCGGCCGACCGCGGCGGGCCGCCGCAGCTCTTAGGAGAAGGCGGCCAGCCCCGTGACGGCCCGGCCCATGATCAGGGTGTGGACCTCGTCGGTGCCCTCGTAGGTGCGCACGCTCTCCAGGTTCTCCGCGTGCCGCATCGGCGAGTGCTCCAGGGTGACGCCGTTGCCGCCGATCACCGTGCGCGCCGCGCGGCACACGGCGATGGCGGCGCGGACGTTGTCCAGCTTGCCGAAGGAGATCTGCTCGGGGCGCAGCTGCCCGGCGTCCTTGAGCCGCCCGGTGTGCAGCGCGACCAGCAGGCCCTTCTGGATCGCCAGGACCATCTCCACGAGCTTCTGCTGCGTGAGCTGGAACGCCGCGATCGGCTGCCCGAACTGCCGGCGCTGCAGCGCGTAGCCCAGCGCGGCCTCGTAGGAGTCGCGCGCCGCGCCGACCGCCCCCCACATGATCCCGTAGCGGGCCTCGTTGAGGCACGAGAACGGGCCCTTGAGCCCGCGGGCGCCCGGCAGCAGGGCGTCGCCGGGCACCCGGACGCCGTCCAGGGTCACGTCGCACTGGATCGAGGCGCGCATCGACAGCTTCGGTTCGATCACCGTCGCGCTGAAGCCCTCCGTCGCGGTCGGGACCGCGAAGCCCCGGATGCCGTCGTCGGTCTGCGCCCACACGACGGCGACGTCGGCGATCGAGGCCAGCCCGATCCAGCGCTTGGCCCCGGTGAGCACCCAGCCGTCGCCGTCGCAGACCGCGCGGGTGGTCATGTTCGCCGGGTCGCTGCCCGCCGTCGGCTCGGTGAGCCCGAAGCAGCCGATCAGGTCCCCGGCGGCCATGCCGGGCAGCCACCGCTGCTTCTGCTCCTCGGTGCCGAACTTGGCGATCGCGCTCATCGCCAGCGACCCCTGGACCGAGACGAACGTGCGGATGCCGGAGTCGCCGGCCTCCAGCTCCATCGCGGCCAGGCCGTACTCGACGGCCGAGCGGCCCGCGCAGCCGTACCCGCGCAGGTGCATGCCGAGCAGCCCGAGCGCGGCCATCTCCTTGACCAGCTCGCGCGGGAACACCGCGTCGGCGTACCAGCCGGCGACGTGCGGGCGGATCCGCTCGTCGACGAACGCGCGCACGCGGTCGCGCAGCGCCAGCTCCTCCGCGCTGAACAGCCCGTCGAGAGCGAGGTAGTCCTGCGCCAGCGGGCCGGCGCCGACGGGGTCCGAGCTCGTCATGGGGTGCTCCCGGGGTCTGCGGGGGACGGGGTGCCGTCCGCGGGGTCGCCCAGCCAGGCTCGCAGCTCGGCGGTGTGCTCGCCCGTCCGCGGCGGGCGGCGGCGGTAGGCCGGCGGGGTCGCGGACAGGCCGATCGGGTTGGCGACGAGGTCGACGGCGTCCCCGTCGTCACCGCTGCCGTCACCCACCGTGACCCGCGCCTCCAGCCCCAGCTCGGCGGCGAGGTCGAACGCCTCCGCCACGTCGTTCACCGGGCCGCAGGGCACCCCGAGGGCGGACAGGGTCGCGAACCAGGCGTCGGCCGTGCGGCGCGCCATCGCGGACGTGACGATCCCGGCCAGGGCCTCGCGGTGGGCGACGCGGTCCGGGTTCGTGGCGAAGCGCGGGTCGTCGGCGAGCTCCGGGCGCCCCAGCCCCGTGCAGAAGGCCGCGAACTGCCGGTCGTTGCCGACGGCGACGGCGAGCGGGCGGTCCGCGGTCGGGTAGACCTCGTAGGGCGTGATCGAGGGGTGCCGGTTGCCGAGGATCCCCGGCACGACGCCGGCCGCGGTGTAGCCGGCGGCCTGGTTGACCAGGCTCGACAGCAGGCACGACAGCAGGTTCACCTCGACGCGCTGGCCGACGCCCGTCCGGTCGCGGGCCCGGAGCGCGGCGAGGATGCCGACGGTGGCGTGCAGGCCGGTCAGCACGTCGACGACGGCGACGCCGGCCTTGACCGGCTGCCCCGGCTCCGGGCCGGTGACGCTCATCAGCCCGCCCACGGCCTGCGCGAGCAGGTCGTAGCCGGGCAGCGCGGCGCCCTTCCCGGCGCCGAAGCCGGTGACCGAGCAGTACACGAGCCGCGGGTTGAGCGCGTGCACCTGCTCCCAGCCGAGGCCGTGGCGGTCCAGGGCGCCGGGGCGGAAGTTCTCGACCAGCACGTCGGCCCGGCGGACGAGCGCGAGCAGCGCGGGGCGGTCGGCGGGGTCGGCCAGGTCGGCGGCCAGCGAGCGCTTGTTGCGGTTGACCGACTGGAAGTAGGTGGCGGTCCCGTCCGGGGCGAACGGCGGGCCCCAGGCCCGCGTGTCGTCGCCGGACCCCGGGCGCTCGACCTTGACGACCTCGGCCCCGAGGTCCCCGAGCAGCATCGTCGCGTAAGGCGCGGCCAGCACCCGGCCGAAGTCGGCGACGACGATCCCGTCCAGCGCCCCGGTGGTCCCGCCGCCGGCGTCGATGGCCATGGGGCAGTGTCACCCGACGGCGCGGGACGGGGCAACGCGGTGGCGCCGGCCGGGCGGACCCGGTGGCCGCCGGAGCTCCTGAGTTTCGCCGGGACGCCGGACGGTACCCGCGCTGCCATGACGACGGACCGGAACGGTCGCCCCGGGCCCGACCACCGGCACGGCCTGCCCGACCACCACGACCCGACGGCGGGCTTCGGCGGCGCCGCCCCGGCCCGGAGCGCCCTGACGCTGCGGGCCGTGCTGGCGGCGTTCGGGCTGGTCTTCTGCGTGGGGGCCGCCTGGTTCGCCTTCGCCGGGCAGTTCCCCACCGCCGGGTGGCTGTTCACCGCGATCGCCGCGGCCGCCCTGGTGGACCTCGTCGTGGTGCTCCGCCGCAAGGGCCGCGGCGAACCCGGCTGACCGGGCCCGGCCGGGCGTCAGCCCGGCTGCTGCGCGACCCGGCTGCCCTCGAGCTGGCTGCCGTCGGCCGTCCGGAGCGCGCAGTGGAGGTTCCGGCCGCTGAAGCTGTGGTAGCCCGCCGACGTGCTGGTGTCCCGGCCGAACACCGCCTCGCCCGGGACGAGGGCGACCACCTCCAGCCGGCTCCGGTCCGGCGCGACGACCAGCGGGGAGTCGAAGTAGAACCGGCACATCGAGGCCCCGACCGCGCGGAGCTGCTGCTCCCCCGGGTAGGTGAGGACGTCGCTGGTGGAGTAGAGCGGCACCGTCGCGAACCACTCCGCCTCGTGCGGATCCGTGCAGTCCACGCCCGAGTTCGACTCGATCGTCTTGCCGGCCGCCGGGGCGACCAGGCTGCAGGGGTGGATGCTCGACGTCTCCAGCTGCGGGACGTCGCCGCCGCTGCCGTAGGTGAGCGTGGTGGCCGGGGCGGCGCGCGGGGCGAGGACCGCGTACGCGGCGCCGCCGCCGACGGCCGCGGCGAGGCGGGCCTGCGGGTCGCGCTGCAGCAGGCCGCCGACCACCGCGCCCAGCGGACCGCGGGTGGCCAGCGGCGGGATCTCGGCGTGCAGCACCGCCCAGATCGTGGCCGCGGTGGTGTCGCGCGTGAACGGGCCGGCGCCGCCAGACCACGCCCAGGCCGCCCCGGCCGAGCTCGGCCAGCACCGCGTAGCGCCCGCCGATGACGCGGCCCGGGATCGTCGGTGTCACCCGGGCGGGGTGCCCCAGGGCCGGTCAGCGCCGGTCAGCAGGTCACCGACGGGGTGGCCGCCCGATCGCGGACCGGTTCCGCCGCAGCCGCGAGCCCACCCACGCGGCGCCGCCGACGAGCGCCAGGGCGACGCCGAGGGCCGGCGCCAGCACCCACGTCACGAACCCGAGGACGAACACGAAGAGCATCCACGGCGCCGCCACCGACCAGCTGGCCGGTGCCGTCCGCGGGCGCCAGTGGCGGAAGCTGTCGGCGAGTGCCGGGTCGGCAGCCACCAGCTCGTTCTCGATCCGGTCCAACCGGGCCCGGTCCGCTCCGTCGAGGGCCACGACCCACCTCCCGCTGACTGCCGATGCCGATGTGTGTGTCCATCGTCGCGCGACCCATGCCGGACCTCTCGTCGACCGGCCGTGCCGTCCGTCACCAGGGCCGTCCGTCACCAGGGCCGTCCCGTCGCTCCCGGGCGGCGGGGGCCGGCGTCGTTACAGTGCGCGCATGAGCGGGCCGGCGGACACCGACGTGGAGCTCAACGCGCTGGGGCAGCCGGTGGGGCGGGTCGTCCCCGGGTGGCGCCCGCCGTCCGCCCCGACGGCCGCGGCGCTGGCCGGCGGGCTGCGCGGGCGGTACTGCCGGCTCGAGCCGCTGCGCCCGGAGCACGCCGACGACCTGTTCGCGGCCGACGCGCGGGACACCGACGGCGCCAGCTGGACCTACCTGCCCTACGGGCCGTGGCCGGACCTGCCCACCTACCGGGCCTGGGTGGACGGGGCCGCGGCGAGCACGGACCCGCTCTTCCTGGCCGTGGTCGACACCGCCGGGGCCGGGCCGGTCGGGGTGGCCTCCTACCTGCGGATCCACCCCGACGCCGGCAGCGTCGAGGTCGGCCACCTGCACTACTCGCCGCTGCTGCAACGGCGGACGGCGGCCACGGAGGCGCAGTACCTGCTCATGCGCCACGCGGTCGGGACGCTGGGCTACCGCCGCTACGAGTGGAAGTGCGACGCCCTCAACGCCCCGTCGCGCGCCGCGGCGGAGCGGCTCGGGTTCACCTACGAGGGCACGTTCCGCCAGGGCGCCGTGGTCAAGGGCCGCAACCGGGACACGGCCTGGTTCGCCGTGGTCGACGCCGACTGGCCGGCGCTGCGGGCCGGGTTCGAGGCCTGGCTCGACCCGGCCAACTTCCCCGACGGCCCGACCGGCCGCCCCCGCCGCTCCCTGGCCGCGTGCCGGGCCCGCCCCGACGCCTGAACCGCCCGCGTCAGGAGGTGGGGTCGACGGCCGACGTCCTGTCCTGACGGCGCTCAGAGGTGGTCACGCGGGATCGTCACGTGCCAGTCGTGGGCGAACACCCGCTCGTCGCCCTCGTGGGCGTCGAGCTGGGCGTGCAGGTGGAAGTCGGTAGGGGTGCAGGTCAGGACGGTGCGGGTGCGGGTGCGCACCGCCCAGTCGCCGCGGGCGAGCGTCACCGTCCTGTCGACCTCGCCGCGCGCCGAGCCGACGTCGTCGCCCGTCCAGCCGTAGCGCTCGTCGGCCCGCCGCGTCACCGTCAGGTCGACGCCGTCGAACCGCACCACCCCGAGGTCCTTCACGACCTCCAGCGCCGCGGAGTAGTCGATGAGATCGCGGGTCACCGCCCAGCGCTCCCGGCCCGGCACGAGCTCGGTCGTGGGGATCGGCCTCGCGGCCTCCGGTTCGCCGAGGGGCGGCACCGGCAGCTCGGCGGCGCCGGGGTCGGGGCGCACCGGCAGCACGAGCGCGCTCCCCGCGGGGAAGACCGTCAGCGTCACCGGCTCCGGCGCGGGCCAGGCCAGCGGCCAGTACGACGTCGAGAGGGCCAGGCGCAGCCGGTGCCCGGGCGGGAGGGCCTGGGCCAGGGCGTTCAGCACGATCCGCACGCGGTACCGCTCCCCCGGGACCAGCGCCTCCGGCCGCTCGTGCCCGTCGCGGTGGGTGAGGTTGCGCAGGCCGTAGCTGATCCGGGTGGCCCGCCCGTCCGGCGCGACGTCCGACAGCCGCACCGCGACCATCGCGACGGGTCGGTCGACGGCGAGCTCCAGCTCCACCGCCGGCGCCCCGAGGACCTCGAGCCGCTCGGCGAGCACCGGGCCGTCGAAGACGAGCGAGCCCCCGTCCTCCTCGCGCTGGTCGTAGGGCAGGTCGGGCGGGGCGGCGTAGGAGCACCACTTGCCGGCGAACTGGCCGACGGACAGCGGCGACGACACCGTCATCCGCTCCGGCCCGGCCGACCGGCGGCCGGGTGCGAGCAGGCGGTGGTCGCCGAGCGGGTGCGCGACGTCGTGCACCCGCGGCGACGGCCAGCCCGGCTCCGCGACCCACCGGCCCGGCCGCTCCGCGTACGCCGTCGAGGGCGGGACGCTGTCCTGCATCCAGATCCGCAGCGTCGGCTCGTCCATGACCCCGGTGTCCGCGTCGCACAGCCAGTGGTCCCACCACCGCACCAGCTCCTGCAGGAACCCGACAGCGGGGCCCGGCTCGCCGAGGTGGGGGTACTTGTGCGACCACGGGCCGACGAGGCCGCGGCACGGCGCGTCGAGGTTGGCCAGCAGCCGGAACACCGCGTTCGTGTAGCCGTCGGCCCAGCCGCTGACGGCGAGGACCGGCACCCGGATCGCCGCGTAGTCCTCGCACACCGAGCCGTGGCGCCAGTACGCGTCGCGGTGCGGGTGGCGCAACCACTCCGCCAACCACAGCCCGCTGCCCCGCAGCCGCTCGTGCCACATCTCCCGCCAGCGCCCGCCGACGACCTCCGGGTCGGGCGGCAGCGCGTTGTAGGCCAGCATCGTCGACGCCCACGACAGGTTGTCCGTCAGCAGGCAGCCGCCCATGTAGTGGACGTCGTCGGCGTAGCGGTCGTCGGTGAACGCCACCGCGACGACCGCGCCCAGGCTCGGCGGTCGGCGGGCCGCCACCTGCAGCGCGTTGAACCCGCCCCACGAGATGCCCATCATCCCGGTGCGCCCGCTGCACCAGTCCTGCGCGGCGAGGAAGGCCAGCACCTCCTCGGCGTCGCGCAGCTCCGACTCGAGGTACTCGTCGGTCAGGACGCCCTCGGAGTCGCCGCTCCCCCGCAGGTCCACCCGCACCCCGGCGAACCCGTGGCCGGCGAGGTAGGGGTGGTGCATCGAGTCGCGGACGGCGGTCAGGTCGCGCTGCCGGTACGGGATGAACTCCAGCACGGCCGGTACGGGCCGCGCCGTCGCCGGCCGCCACACCCGCCCCGCCAGGTGCACCCCGTCCGACATCGGGATCCACAGCCGCTCCTCGACGACCTCGTGCGGGAAGCGGTCGACGATGCGCATGCGGGCGCCCCTCCGTCGGTCTACACGTCCTCGATCTCCAACGGCAGCGCGGCGACGGCCTTCTCGAACTTCCCGACCAGCTCGTCCTCGCTCGCCCCGCCGACGTACACGTTGGCGACGGCGAAGCTGTAGCCGTCCTGGTCGTGCCGCTCCGACAGGCGCTCGCCGGGCTGCACCGCCACCTCGACGACGCAGTCCCCCACGTTCCGCTCGACCCGGGCGATCTCCTCGGCCGTCGGCACCCGGCGGACCACGCCGTCGGCGGAGCGTCGCACGAACCACTTGGCCGCCATGGCGTGGGGGCCCTCCCGGTGCGGCGGCCGCGGGTCGCGTCCCAGCGCCAGCTCGATCATGTGGTGGTGGTTCGCGACGCCGTCGACCCAGGTGAAGAGCTCGGCGTGGCTCTGCGAGTGCCGCGGGTTGATCTCCAGCAGCGCAAGCGCGTCCCGTTCGCGGTCCCAGAAGTACTCGACGTTGAACGTGGTGCCGTCGTAGCCGATCTGCTTCATGACCCGGCGCGTCAGCTCGACCATCCGGTCCGCGACCGGCCCCGGGATCGTCGACGGGTACTGGTAGCGCAGGAAGCTGGTGCCGCCGGGCACCGGTACGGAGTCCACGATCCCGTAGACGTGCACCTCGCCACGGTGGCCGTACCCCTCGACCGTCACCTGCCGCCCCGTCGCCGCCTCCTCGACCAGGCACGCGCTGCCGCCGACCCCGGCCAGCTCGGGCGGCAGGTCCAGCAGGTCGAGCACGGTGCCGAAGGCGTCGCCGATCCGCCGGATCCCCCGCTCGATCCTCGCCGCGACCTCGGCGAGCTGCGCCGCGTCGTCGGCCCGGAACGCCAGCTCGGACGACGCCGACCGCACCGGCTTGACCCACACCGGGTACGCCAGCCCGTCGGGCAGCGCCGGGGCGTCCAGGTCGAGCAGCCCGAAGCCGGGCACCTCGTCGATCACCTTCGCCTGCTCCAGCCGGCTCCAGTACTTGTGCTCGCACTTCAGCACGGCCTCGGTCGACGCCCACCGCAGCCCCAGCCGCTCGCACAGGACCGGCACCATCGTGCTGACGGGGAAGTCCCAGAACCCGATGAGCGCGTCCACCCGCCCGTCGAACGCCTCCACCTGCCGCTGCGCGGCCTCCAGCAACGCCGGCAGGTCCACCGAGTCGCCGCCCGTCAGCTCGCCGTCGGCCAGCAGCGGGAGGAAGCGGTAACGCCCGGCGTCGGGCAGGCCCTCCAGGAGGTGCGCGTTGTGGGCGTCGAGCCCGAGCACGAACACGTTCTCCGCCATGAGGGCCTCCGATCGGCGCAATCGGATCACCAGCGGGAGGGGCGGGTCAACGTCGTCCGCGGCGAGCACGGCGACGAATGGCGCACGTGGCGTCCGTGATCCACCTGTGACGGCTGCCATCGGCTGCGCCGGCGGCGCCCGGGTACCCGGCGACGGTAGGTGGTGGGCTTGCCACCGCCGAGGGGAAAAGAGGTACTCCATGACCAACCGGATGACCGGGCCCGCGGGCACCGGCACACGGCACCCGGTGCAGCTCGCCGCCGCCGCCGTCGGCGCGGTGTTCGTGCTCGTCGGGATCCTCGGGTTCATCCCGGGGATCACCACCGCCTACGACCAGCTCGGCTTCGCGCACGGGTCCGGGGCGCTGCTGCTCGGGCTGTTCCAGGTGTCGATCCTGCACAACCTCGTGCACCTGCTCTTCGGGATCGCCGGGCTCGCGATGGCCCGCACGATCCCCGGCGCCCGCAACTACCTGATCTACGGCGGGGCCGTCTACGCGGTGCTGTGGCTGTACGGGCTGGTGGTCCCGCACGACGGGGCCGCCAACTTCGTGCCGCTGAACTCCGCCGACAACTGGCTGCACCTGGTGCTGGCCGTCGGCATGATCGGCCTGGGCGTCGCCCTGGGCCGGCGCACCACCGCCCTCGGGCGCTGAGCCGGCCGCGCCCGGCCGCAACGGCCGGGCGCGCGGTATCGGACC
>DASVUG010000012.1:0-4241 GCA_036387155.1 Pseudonocardia sp.
GTGATCGGGCACCAGCTGTGGGTCACCCCGTTCGCCGCGGACGAGCGGTGGCCGTGCGGTGAGTTCGTCAACCAGTCCGAGGCCGACGAGGGCCTCGCGGTCTGGACGAGGGCCGGGCGCCCGATCGAGGACACCGATGTCGTGCTCTGGTACGTCTTCGGCATCCACCACGTCCCGCGCGTCGAGGACTGGCCGGTGATGCCGGTGGACGTCGTGTCGTTCCGGCTCGCGCCCGCGGGGTTCTTCGACCGCAACCCGTCCCTGGACGTCGCGCCCTCTCCCGGGCACGGCGCCTGACGCGGACGGCGGTCGGAGGCCCTGCTGCGGGCTGGCACGCCCCTCCTGCCCGGACGACCGAGGTGTGCGCCCCGAGCCGGTCCGGCCGGTGGGGAAGAATGGTCCGGGTGGACGAGGCGCGCCGCCGGCGGTGGTACGTGGACGGGTTCGCGCCCGGCCACGAGACGCTGGTCGAGCGCCGGATCCGGCTCGCCCAGGAGCGCGGGGAGTTCGACGACCTGCCCGGCAAGGGCAAGCCGCTGCCGCTGGACGGCCCGGACGACGAGAACTGGTGGGTGCGGGGCTACCTGCGCCGCGAGGGCCTGTCCGCCGAGCCGCTGCTGCCCACCCCGCTGCAGCTGCGGCGCGAGGTCGAACGCCTGCCGGTGACGGTCGTGGAGCTGCGGGACGAGGCGGCCGTCCGCGAGGCCGCCCGTGCGCTCAACCGGCGGATCGCGGACTGGCTGCGGGCGCCCGTGGGCCCGGCCGTGCCGGTCGGGCGGGTGGACGTCGACGCGGTCGTCGCCCGGTGGCGCACCGACCGCGCGGCGCTGCTGGCCCGCCGGGCCGCCGAGCGCCGGGCGGCCGACGCCGCCGCGGGGGAGGAGGTGCCGCGGCGCCGCTGGTGGCAGCGCCGGGGCCGTCCCCGTCGGGGGGACGCCGGTCAGCCGCCTTCGCGGATCTCCCACGGCGAGCCGTAGGCGGTCAGCAGGTCGAGGAACGGGACGGCGTCGAACGCCTCCGGGCCCAGCACGCCCGCGCCCGACCACGTGCCCGACGCGATCAGCTCCAGCGCCACCACGGGGTTGATCGCCGTCTGCCAGACCACCGCCTGGCTGCCGTACTCCTGCATCGACCAGGCGTTGTCGACCACGTGGTGGAGGTAGACCTGCCGCGGCGCGCCGTCCTTGCCGGTCCCGCGCACCCACACGCCCGCGCACGTCTTCCCGGTCATCTTCTCGCCCAGCGTCGCCGGGTCGGGCAGGCAGGCGGCCACGACGTCGCGCGGCGACACGGCCACCGAGCCGCCGCCGTTGCGCACCGTGACCGGCTTCGTGGACGACAGCCCCAGGTCGTGCAGCGTCCGCAGCGTGTCGATCACCGTCGAGCCGAGGCCGTACTTGAACGTGACGCGGCCCTGCACGTCGACCCACCGCGGCACGAGGAGGACCTCCTCGTGCTCGACGTTCACGCACTCCAGCGGGCCGATGCCGGCCGGGAAGTCGAACACCTCGGGCTCGCTGAACGGCGGGGTGGTGTACCAGCCGCGCCCGCGCTCCCAGACCACCGGCGGGTTGAGGCACTCCTCGATCAGCGTCCAGATCGAGAACGGGGGCGCGAACCCGTGGCCCTCCACGGTGAGGTCGGCGCCGTCGCGGACGCCGATCTCGTCGATCCGGGAGAACAGGTGGTCCGCGGCGTAGCGGGCGAACACGTCGGAGAGCCCGGGCTCGACCCCGATGCCGACCAGCGCGAGCTGCCCGGCCCGCTCCCACGCCTCCGCCATCGCGAACTGGTCGTCGCCGAGCTTGACGCCGGTCTTCTCGTGGGGCGCGTCCGGGTGCGGCGTCGACATCGACATCGCCATGTCCAGGTAGGTCGCCCCCGCGGCCAGCGCGGCCCGGAACAGCGGCATGACGAACCGCGGGTCCGTGGCGTTGAGCAGGGCCGTCCGCCCCGGTCCGCCGGCGTCGAGCTCGGCCAGCGCGGCCGTCACCCCGGCCTCGTCGTTCGCGTCCAGCCGGACCGCCGACAGGCGCGGGTCGCCCAGCCGGTCGACGACGGCGCGGGCCCGGTCGAGGTCGTGGTCGGCCACGACGAGCCGTTCGACGAAGTCGCGGCGCACCGCGATCGCCGCCGCCGCGCCGCCCACCCCCCCGGCCCCCACGAGGAGTACGTGCACTGCTCCACCCCGGTTCCCTTGATCGCGTTCGGTCGACGGGAACGTAACCCGCGGGCGTCTTGTGGGCGAATCTCCCGACCTGCGATAAAGCTCCGCATGAGCAGCGCGGATCCTCCGGTGCCGGCCGGCGGCGGGCGTTCGGCGTCCGGTTCGGCCGCCTCGGACCCGGCGGCGGGGCCGGAGCTCAAGCACGGCGCGATCTCGTTCCTCGACGCCCTGGTGATCGGCCTGGCGTCGACGTCGCCGGCGTACTCGCTGGCCGCGGTGATCGGGCCGATCGTCGCGCTGGTCGGGGTGAACGCGCCGGGCGTGCTGGTGGCCTCGTTCGTGCCGATGCTGATGATCGCCTCGGCCTTCTACCACCTCAACCGGGCCGACCAGGACTGCGGGACGACGTTCTCCTGGGTCAGCCGGGCGCTGGGGCCGTGGCTGGGCTGGATCGGCGGCTGGGCGATCTCGATGACGGGGGTGCTGGTCGTCGGGTCGCTGGCCGACGTCGCCGTCCGGTTCACCCTGCTCACCGTCGGGCTCGACGCGCTGACGGAGAACACCCCGCTGGTCGTCGGGCTGACCGTCGCGGTGATCATCCTGATGACGGCGGTGTGCGTCATCGGCACGGAGGCCTCGGCCCGCTTCCAGAACGCGCTGATCCTGCTGCAGGTGGGCGCCCTGCTGGTGTTCGCGGTCGTCGCGCTCTACCGCGCCGTCGCCGGGACGAGCACGCTCGCCGCGCAGACGCCCTCGCTGTCCTGGCTCAACCCGTTCGCCCAGGGCGGGGCCACGCTGACGGCCGGGCTGCTCCTGGGCGTGTTCACCTACTGGGGCTGGGAGTCGGCGGTCAACCTCACCGAGGAGACCGAGGACTCCGCCTCGGCGCCGGGCCGGGCCGGCATCGTCTCCACGGTCGTGCTGCTGGTGACCTACGTGGGCGTGGCCTACGCCGTGGTCGCCTACGCCGGCCCGGACTTCCTGACCGAGAACGAGGACCAGGCCGAGCAGATCTTCGCCGTGCTCGGCCAGGAGGTGCTCGGCGGCTGGAGCTGGGTGCTGCTGCTCGCCGTGGCCACCTCGGCGCTGGCGTCGACGCAGACCACGATCATCCCGGCGTCGCGGACGGGGCTGTCGATGGCCCGCCGGCACGCCCTGCCGCGCGCCCTGGCCCGCATCCACCCCCGCTTCCGGACCCCGGACGTCTCGACCTGGCTCGTGGCCGCCATCGCGATCGCCTGGTACGTCCTGGCCAACATCATCAGCGAGAACGCCCTGCTCGACTCGCTCTCGGCGCTGTCGCTGCTCATCGCCTTCTACTACGCGCTGACGGGCATCGCCTGCGCGGTCTACTACCGCCGCCAGCTCACCCGCAGCGCCAAGAACCTGCTGCTCATCGGCGTCGGCCCGGTGGTCGGGGCGCTCCTGCTGATCTGGCTGCTCGTCCGGTCGGTGATCGACCTGAACGACCCGGAGGCCTCGTCGACGGGCACCGCCTGGTTCGGCCTCGGTCCGCCGCTGGTCATCGGTGTCGTGATCTTCCTGCTCGGCGTGGCTATCATGATCTTCTGGCGGTTCCGGGACGCCACCTACTGGCGGGAGCGGGCCGGCGTCGCGCCCGACCCGGAGACCGGCGACCCGGCCCCGGGCGACCCGGCCACCGGCGGACCCGAGAGCGCGAGGCTGCGGCGATGACATCAGGTACGGGACCGGCGGCCGACGGCTCCGGCAGGAGCGTGGTGCTCGGGCTGGACAACTCACCCGGGGCCGAGCGGGCCCTGGCGCTGTCGGTGCGCCTGGCGGCGAGCCTGGACGTCCCCCTCGTGCTCGTGCACGGGGTCGAGCCGCCCGGCGGCGTGGGGGAGGAGGCCGGCTCCGCGCGCGACGCCATCGAGGAGGTCGACGCCGCGATCACCCGCCCCGCCGTCGCGGCCGCCGAGCGGGCCGGCGTGCGGACCGTCGTCCAGGTCGTCGACGAGCGCCCGGCCCAGGCCCTGGTCGACGCCGCGGAGGAGCACGACGCCGAGGTCATCGTCGTCGGCATCTGGAACGAGAGCCCCCTGCGCGGCCTGCT
>DASVUG010000013.1:0-3783 GCA_036387155.1 Pseudonocardia sp.
GGGGTGGACCCGGCGGCGCGGGCCGAGCGCCTCGGGATCGCGGACTTCGCCCGGATCGCGGTGGCGCGGCCCACGGCCGAAACTGTCGGGGGCGCGGTGTAGACCGGTCGGCAGGTGCTACCCGGCACCCCGCCCCGGTTCGCGCCGTCCCGGTGCCGAGCCGACCCAGCGCCGTCCGGCGCGACCCAGCGCAGTGCAGTACGGAGACCCGCCATGCCGAACGGACCCCAGCCCGGACCGACGCCCGCCGCGGCGAGCCCGTGGCCGGCGATGTGGGCGCTCGTCGTCGGCTTCTTCATGATCCTCGTGGACTCGACGATCGTGACGGTCGCCACTCCGGCGATCATGGCGGCGTTCGGCGCGGACGTCGACACCGTGGTCTGGGTGACGAGCGCGTACCTGCTCGCCTACGTCTGCCCGCTCCTGATCACCGGCCGGCTCGGGGACCGGTTCGGCCCCAAGCGGGTGTACCTGGCCGGCCTGACGGTCTTCACCCTCGCCTCCCTCTGGTGCGGGCTGACGAGCTCCATCGGCGGGCTCATCGCGGCGCGGGCGGTGCAGGGGCTGGGCGCCGCGATGCTGTCCCCGCAGACGATGGCCGTGATCACCCGGCTGTTCCCCGCCGACCAGCGCGGGCGGGCGATGAGCCTGTGGGGCGCCGTCGCCGGCGTCGCCGTGCTCGTCGGCCCGATCGCCGGTGGCCTGCTCGTGGACGGGCTGGGCTGGGAGTGGATCTTCTTCGTGAACGTCCCGATCGGCGTCGTGGGCTTCGTGCTCGCGTGGAGGCGGGTGCCGGTCTTCGCCACGTCGGTCCGCCGGTTCGACCTGTTCGGCGTCGCGCTCAGCGCCGTCGGCCTGTTCCTGCTGGTGTTCGGCCTGCAGGAGGGCCAGGCGCTGGGCTGGGGGGCGGCCGCGTGGGGGCTGATCGGCGGCGGCGTGGCGGTGCTGGTGGGGTTCGTCGCCTGGCAGGCCCGCGGCACGGCCCAACCGCTGGTCCCGCTGCGCCTGTTCGGCGACCGGAACTTCTCCCTGGCGAACGCCGCCATCACCGCCGTCGGGTTCGGCGTGACGGCGCAGGCGTTCCCGATCACCCTGTACGCGCAGGGCGTCCGCGGGTTGAGCCCGACGGGCGCGGCGCTGCTGCTCGCGCCGTCGGCGATCATCTCCACGGCGCTCGCCCCGTACGTCGGCCGGCTGACCGACCGGGCGCACCCGCGGTGGATCGCGGCGATCGGGCTGTCGGCCTTCTCGCTGGGACTGCTCGGGCTGGCCGCGGCGATGCGCCCGGAGACGCCCACGTGGGTGCTGCTGGTCCCGATCGCGCTGATGGGGGTGGGCAGCGGGTTCATGTGGTCGCCGATCGGCACGGCCGCCACGCGGAACCTGCCCCTGTCCGACGCGGGCGCGGGCGCGGGGGTCTACAACACGACCCGGCAGGTCGGCGCGGTGCTCGGCAGCGCGGCGATCGCGGCGCTCATGCAGAGCCGGCTGGCGGCCGAGCTGCCCGGGGGCGCCGCCGGCGCTGAGAGCGGCGTCGCGCGCCTGCCCGCGGCGCTGCACGGCCCGTTCGCCACGGCCATGGCCCAGTCGCTGGTCCTGCCGGCGGTCGTGGTGCTCCTCGCGCTCGCGGCCGCGCTGTGCTTCGCGACGCCCCGGCACCTGGTGCGCCCGCCCGCGCCGCGGCCGGTCCCGGCGACGGCGGGGGAGTGACGCTCCCGGCCGTCCGGGCTTCGCCCCGGGAGCACTCACGTACGGTGGTCGGGTGCTCGCCGCCGTTCCAGCACCGGTCACCGTGCGTGTCCCGGCCAAGATCAACCTGCATCTGGCCGTCGGCCCGCTGCGCAGCGACGGCTACCACGACCTGTCCACCGTCTTCCACGCGGTGAGCCTGTTCGACGAGGTGACGGTCGCGGCGACGGAGCACCCGGGCGTCGAGGTGCACGGCGAGGGCGCGGGCCCGGGCGAGCACACCGTCCCCGCGGACGGGACGAACCTGGCGTGGCGCGCGGTCGAGCTGGTGGCGGCGCACGCGGACCGGCCCGCGGACGTGCGGGTGGTGCTGCGCAAGGGCATCCCGGTCGCGGGCGGCATGGGCGGGGGCAGCGCGGACGCCGCCGCGACGCTCGTGGGGCTGTCCGCGCTCTGGAAGCTGGACCTCACGCGCGAGGAGCTCGCCCACCTGGCCGCGCGGCTGGGCAGCGACGTCCCCTTCGCGCTGCACGGCGGCACGGCGCTCGGCACCGGGCGCGGCGACACGGTCGTCCCCGTCCTGGCGCGGCACGTCCAGCACTGGGTGATCGCGCTGCACCGGGGCGGGCTCGCGACGCCCGCGGTCTACCGCGAGCTGGACCGCCTCCGGCAGGGCGCGACCGTCCGGGTCGGGGGGCGCCGACGCCCGGTGGAGCCGGTGCTGGAGGCCGTCGCCGGGGGCGACCCGCGCCAGCTCGCGCTGTGCCTGGGCAACGACCTGCAGGCCGCGGCGGTGAACCTGGCGCCGGAGCTGCGCCGCACGCTGCGGGCGGGGGTGGACGCCGGCGCCCTGGCGGGGCTGGTGTCCGGGTCCGGGCCGACGTGCGTGTTCCTCTGCTCCGGCGCCGACTCCGCGCTCGACGTCGCCGCTCAGCTCGCCGGGGCGGGCGTGTGCCGGACGGTGCGCGTCGCGCACGGCCCCGTGCCCGGCGCCCGGCTGGTCGACCCGCACGAGCCCCCGCCCCCGCCGCGCCCGCCGGTGCACGCCTGATGGCCGGCCCCCAGAACCTGGTCAACCTGGAGAACGTCACCGCGCACGTGCCGGGCGACGCCTCGCGGGTGCTGCTCGACGGCGTCTCGCTCGGGATCGCCCGCGGCGACCGGATCGGCGTCGTCGGGCTGAACGGCGGCGGCAAGACGACGCTGCTGGACATCATCGCCGGGCGCCGCGACCCCCAGGGCGGGCGGGTGAGCCACGTCGGCGCGCTGAACCTGACGCACCTCGCGCAGGGCGACGCCCTGCCCCCGGGGGCGCGCGTCCGCGACGTCGTGCTGTCGCGCTACGGCGCGGAGCACGAATGGGCGGCCGACCCCAAGGTCCGCGACGTCCTCGACGGCCTCGAGCTCCACGACCTGGACCGCTCGGTCGACGGGCTCTCGGGCGGCGAGAAGCGGCGGGTCGCCCTGGCGGCGACGCTGATCGGCGATCCGGACCTCGTGGTGCTCGACGAGCCCACGAACCACCTCGACGTCGAGGGCATCGGCTGGCTCGCGCAGCACCTGATCGCCCGGCGCTGCGGCGTCGTGGTCGTCACCCACGACCGGTGGTTCCTCGACGCGGTCTGCACCCGCACCTGGGAGGTCGCGGGCGGCCGGGTGGAGGGCTACCTCGGCGGCTACGCCGACTGGGTCTTCGCCCGGGCCGAGCGCTCGCGGCAGGCGGACGCGGCCGAGGCGCGGCGGCGCAACCTGGCGCGCAAGGAGCTCGCGTGGCTGCGCCGGGGCCCGCCCGCCCGGACGTCCAAGCCGCGGTACCGGATCGAGGCCGCGGAGGAGCTGATCGCGGACGTCCCGCCGCCGCGGAACGCCGTCGAGCTGCTCGGCTTCGCGACGAACCGGCTGGGCAGGACGGTCCTGGAGCTGGAGGACGCGACGGTCCGCGTCGCGGGTCGCACCCTGCTCGACGGCGTGACGTGGCGGCTGGGGCCGGGGGACCGGGTCGGGATCGTCGGGGTGAACGGGTCGGGCAAGACGACGTTGCTCCGCTCCCTGACCGGGGAGCGCCCGCTCGACGCCGGTCGGCGGGTGCAGGGC
>DASVUG010000014.1:0-6269 GCA_036387155.1 Pseudonocardia sp.
GCCACCCAGCGGGCCCTGCTGCCCGAGGCGACGTTCACCGAACGGGCGCTGCTGGACGTGCGGCGCCGCGGGTGGGCGCAGAGCGTCGCCGAGCGCGAGGCCGGGGTGTCGAGCGTGTCGGCGCCCGTGCGCGACGCGGGCGGGCAGGTCGTGGCCGCCGTGTCGGTGTCGGGTCCGGTGGACCGCATCGGTCGGCGCCCCGGCGTCCGCTGGGCCGCGGACCTGCTCGCCGCCGCCGAGGCCCTGCAGCACCGCCTGTAGCCCCGCGCGGAGCGGTGGCCCGTCGGCGCGCCGGGACCCGGGACGGCGGATCGGCCGTTCGGCGCAGCGGCGCGCGTGCCCGGCCCAGGCACCCCGGGCACCCGGCGTGGTGTCGCTAACGTGCCCGGGGGGCCGCCCCGACGGGGGACGCGACGGGCGAGCGGTCGGCGCTGATCGGGGATCGGGAGCGATGGGGTACTTCCTCGGCATTGACGTGGGATCTGCGCGCACGGTCGCGGCGGTCGCGCGGGGAGCGGACGAGGCCGAGGCCGTGGACCTCGGCGACGGCGACGGCCCCGGGGTCGCGGCGGTCCTGCACCTCGACGCGGACGGCGGGCTGGCGATCGGTGCCGAGGCCGAGCGACGGGCGCAGCACGCGCCGGACGGGGTGGTCCGCGGCTTCCCGGCCCGGATCGGCGACGGCCGGCCGATGCTGCTGGCGGGCGACCCGTGGACGCCCCAGGAGCTGACGGCCTGGCTGATCCGCTGGGTCGTGGACCGGGTCGCCGAGCGGGAGGGCGGCCCGGCGGAGGCGATCGCGGTGGTGTCGCCGACGGGCGGCGCTGAGCAGACCCGCCTCCTGGCCGCCGCCGTCGCCGAGGAGGCGTTGGAGGTGACGTTCCTGTCCCCCACGCCTCCGGCCGGTACCGCACCCGGCACGGCACCCGACCCCGCGTCCGACGCCGCGACGGACACCAACGCCGCGCGGGCCGCGGCCGCAGCCGCCCGGGAGGGCGCGGCGGCGGGCGGGTCGGGGGGTGGGACGCCGCGGGCGCTGGACGGCGGGAGCTCCGGCCGCCACCTCGCGGTCCGGGACAGCGGGCGGCACGTCGCCGTCGGCGGGGCCGCCGCGGCGCCGAGGGGCGCGGCGGGCCGGGACACGGGCGGGCGGGACGCCGGCGGCCGGGCCGACGCCGACCGGGCCGACGCCGGTGCGGGGGCGGCGGACGCGGCCCGTGCCGCCGTCGTGGACGCCCGCACCGCCGCGGCGGGCGAGCCGCGCGGGACCGCGGGGGACGGCGCCGGGACGGGCACCGGCGGCGCCGCGGGCGACGGTGCGGCCGGCCGGGACACGGGTGGGCGGGACACGGACGACGCCGGTGCGGGGGGTGCCGGGGTCGCCGGAACCGGGGGCGCCCGGGTCACCGGCACCGGCAGCACCGGCACCGGGGGGACCGCGGTCGCCGGCACCGGGAGCACCCGGGCCGCCGTGGGCGCCGGCACCGGGGGCACCCGGGTCGCCGGCACCGGGGTCGTCGGCACCGGTGGGCGAGGAGCGCACGGGGTGGGGAATCAGGGCCTCGGCGGCAGGCGGGCCGGCGACATCGACGGTCACGGCACCGGTGGCCGCGGGGCCGTCGGGTCCACGGGCGGTGGCGGCCGCGATGGCGGCGACGACCGCGGCGACGGCGCCCACGACGACCGCGACGGCCACGGGGCCCCTGACGGCCTCGACGGTCGTGGCCCCGGCGGGCCCCGGATCGGCGGGACCGGCGCGACCAGGCGGGACCGCTCGGGTGCGAGCCGGGCGACAACGGCCGGGGAGGAGCGGGGCGACACCCCCGGCGGCGGCCACGAGGTCCCGGCGCCGCGCGAGCCCGCGGGTACGGGCGCCACGAGGGCGCCGGAGCCGGCGACGGCCCACCTCGTCGCCGAGCTGGTCGGTTTCACCGGCGGGATGGGCGCCACGAACACCGCCGGGCTGCTGTCGGGCTACACCCCGGCGACGGGCCTGCCGACGTCGTGGGCCGGGTCGGCGACCCTCCTGCGGGACGTCGACGACCCGGCCCCGCACCCGGTCCTGCCCGCGCAACGCGCCGGCGAGCGCCGGTCGGCGGCCGACGACGCGATCGACGACGTGCCCGACGACGCGCAGGCCGGCGCGGCCCCCGCGGAGGAACCGGACACGGGCGCGGCCGAGGCGCCGCACACCCGCCCGGCGGCGCTGGTCGGGGTCGGCGGCCTGGCCGCCGCGGTCGCCGTCGTCGCGACCCTGGTCCTGTGGCCGGCGCCGCGCACGGCCAACAGCGCGTCGAGCCGGCCGCTGGTGGCCGTCCCGGCGGTCACCCTGCCGGCGCCGGCTCCGCCCCCCGTCCTGGCGACGCCGACGCCGACGGTCGAACCGCCGCGGCCCGTCCGCACCGCGCCCCCGCGGCCGCGCCGGACCGCCGTCGCCCCGCCGGTGAGCGCGAGCGCCACCGCACCGCCGACGACGACCGTCCCCCCGACGACGCCGATCTCGTCGCCGCCGTCGGCCCCGCCCTCGGGGAGCACGGAGCCCAGCGTGTCGGCCAGCGCCCCCAAGCCCTCGCGCGAGGGCGACGAGGAGTGAACGGGGCCGGAAAAGCGAAAGGGCCCGTTCCGGTCGACCGGAACGGGCCTTTTCGCGAGTAGCCCCGACGGGATTCGAACCCGCGCTACCGCCTTGAGAGGGCGGCGTCCTAGGCCGCTAGACGACGGGGCCGCGGCTGGCATTCACTGCGCTGGAAAACGTTAACATCCGATCGGATGGGCGTTTCCGCTGGGGTACCAGGACTCGAACCTAGACTAACTGAACCAGAATCAGTCGTGCTGCCAATTACACCATACCCCATCGACCTCGGGCACCGAGTACCCGCGGCGAACGGGAACGACTCTAGCCGACGCCTCCGGAGCGCTCCACACCGGCCCGCGGCAGGGCCCGGCCCAGCCGGGCCAGCGTCCGCTCGCGGCCCAACAGCTCCAGCGACTCGTACAGCGGCGGGGACACCGTCCGCCCGGTGACGGCGACCCGCACCGGCCCGAAGGCCCTGCGCGGCTTGAGCCCGAGGCCGTCGACCAGCGCGCCGCGCAGCGTCAGCTCGATGCCCTCGGCCGTCCAGTCGCCCAGCTGGTCCAGGCCGGTCAGGGCCGCCTCGACGGCGGGCCCGGTGTCCGGGCCGAGGTTGTGCTCCGCCACGTCGGCGTCCACGGCGAACACGGCCTCGTCGACGAACAGGAACCGGAGCATCACCGCCGCGTCGCTCAGCACGGTGCTGCGCTCCTGGACCAGCGGCGCGGCGGCGACCAGCAGCGCGCGCTGCTCGGCGGGCAGGGTGTCCGTCATCACCGGCGTCCGGCCGGCCAGCTCGGCGACGACGTAGGGCTCGAGCCGCCGGGCGAACTCGTCGGGCGCGAGCATCCGCAGGTGCGCGGAGTTGACGGCCTCGGCCTTCTTGAGGTCGAACCGCGCGGTGTTCGCCGACACCTTCGTGATGTCGAACGCGGCCACCATCTCGTCGAGGGTGAACACGTCGCGGTCGTCGGCGATGGACCAGCCGAGCAGCGCGAGGTAGTTGAGCAGCCCTTCGGGGACGAAACCGCGGTCGCGGTAGAGGAAGAGGTTCGACTGCGGGTCGCGCTTGGAGAGCTTGCGGCTGCCCTCCCCCGTCACCAGGGGCAGGTGCGCGTACGTCGGCGGGCCGCTGCCCAGGCCGACCCGGTGCAGCGCCTCGAACAGCGCGATCTGGCGCGGCGTCGACGGCAGCAGGTCCTCGCCGCGCAGCACGTGCGTGATGCCCATCAGCGCGTCGTCCAGCGGATTGGTCAGCGTGTAGAGCGGCGTGCCGTCGCCGCGGGCCAGCACGAAGTCCGCCACCTGCCCGGCCCGGAAGGTGATCGGGCCGCGGATCAGGTCGGTGAAGGCGACGTCGCGGTCCGGCATCCGCAGCCGGAACACCGGACGGCGGCCCTCGGCGCGGTAGGCGGCCCGCTGCTCCTCGGTGAGGTCCCGGTCGACGTTGTCGTAGCCGAGCTTCGGGTCCCGCCCGGCCGCCCGGTGGCGCGCCTCGATCTCCTCGGGCGTCGCGTAGGACTCGTAGACCTCCCCGGCCTGCACCAGCAGCCCCAGCGCGTCGCGGTAGGTGTCGCGGCGCTCGCTCTGCCGGTACGGCCCGTGCGGGCCGCCCACCTCGGGCCCCTCGTCCCACTCCAGGCCGAGCCAGCGCAGCGCGTCGAGCAGGGCGGCGTAGGAGGCGAGGCTGTCGCGCTGGGCGTCGGTGTCCTCGATGCGGAAGACGAAGGTGCCGCCGGTGTGGCGGGCGTGGGCCCAGTTGAACAGCGCCGTGCGGACCAGGCCGACGTGCGGGGTGCCGGTCGGCGAGGGACAGAAACGGACCCGGACGGGGGCGGGGGCGCTCACGCCGCGAGGGTACGGCGGGGGGCGCGGGGCGGTGCGACGGCGCCGTCCCGGGATGCCAGCAGGGTGGCCTTACTGCCGTCGGACGACAGCAGAGCCACCTTGCTGGCATCGGCGCGCCGGGGCCACGGCAACGTCCGAGCGAGAGGACGTTGACACAGCGTGACATTTGGTAGACCGTTCGAGGGAAACCCGTCCGTCAGCGACCCTGTTTCGATTACCCAGGATGACGGAACGGGACTATCTTCTTTCCGAAGCGTTTGTCACCGATCCGAAGTGGTACCGCCTCGGCCGGTTCAGCGGCCCTGCCGGGCCGGTGACGGACGCGAGGGGGACGAGGAGGCCGCGGTGGGCATCAGTGGCGGTGACCGGGGGGACCGGCACGGCGAGGAGCGCGCGCGCGTCGCCGTCCTCGAGGTGACGAAGTCGATGCTCAACGACGTGGGCTACCAGCAGCTCCGGGTGGAGACCGTCGCCGCGCGGGCCGGGGTCCCGCGGTCGTGGCTGCGCCGCTGGTGGACGACGCGGCCCCTGCTGGTCGCCGAGACCGTGCAGCGGATGGGCGGGCCGCCCGAGATCGTGCCCACGGGGGACGTGCGGGCCGACGTCCGGGCGATCGTCCTGCGCACGGCCGCGTTCCTGGCCAACCGCGTCGTCGCCGACGCGATGCTCGGGCTCACCGCGGACGCCGCGCGCGACCCGGTGGCCGCCGAGCGCCTCGCGACGCTCCTGTCGCTGCGGCGGGCCGGTGACAGCAACGTGCTGCTGTCCGCGATCGCCCGCGGCGACCTGCGCCCGGACACCGACGTCCCGATGGTGCTCGACGTCCTGTTCGGCACGCTGCTCTTCCGGCTCGGCCGGGGCGCACCACCCACCCCGGCCGTGGTCGACGCGCTGGTCGAGCTCGTGCTGGCCGGCCAGGGCACGCGCGCGACCTACCGCGCCCACGCGCCCCGCGTCGACGCCCGGGTCGAGGAGACCCAGCTCGACGGGCAGCGCCCGGACCTGCACGCGTTCGACGACCTCCCGCCCGGGACGACCCAGCTCGACGGGCACCTGGTCGGCGGCCCTCCCGACCCGCGGCGCGACTCCGACCGCTCCCGGTCGAACGGCTACGGGCCCGACCACCCCGGGTCGAACGGCTCCGCGTCCGACGGCTACGGGTCCGACGGCTTCGGGGCCGACCGCTTCGGGTCCGACGGCTTCGGGCTCAACGGCCACGGGCCCAACGGCTCCGCGTCCGACGGCTACGGGTCCGACGGCTACGGGTCCGACCGCTACCGGCCGAACGGCTACGGAACCCGCGGCCACGGGCCCGACAGCGACGAGCAGGGCCGCTCGGGGCAGGACCACTCGGGACCGGACCACTCCGGCACGGAGCACTCCGGGCCGAACGGCTTCGGGCGGGGCCGCTCCGGGCTGGTCGACCCCGCGCGGGGCGACCTGACCGAGCGCGACGACGAGCCCGTCGCCGCCGGGTACCGGTACACCGGTCCGGCGCCGGCCGACGGCGGCCCGGACGGCGACGGTCACCGGCCCACCTCCCCCACCGACACGGGGCGGCACGACGCCGGTCTGCACGACGCCGGCCTGCACGCCACCGGCCAGTAGCCCCGGCGGGAACCGGACCTCCGCTCCCCGGCGCTGCGACCAGCTGAGCCCAGCAGCCCCGGCGTTGCCAGCAGGGTGGCACAGCTTGCACTGGACGCCAGCAGTGCCACCCTGCGGGCAACGCCGGGGCTGCTGGGCTCAGCCGGTCGCAGCGCCGGGGAGCGGAGGTCCGGTTCCCGCCGGGGCTACTGGCCGGTGGCGTGCAGGCCGGCGTCGTGCAGACCGGCGTCGTGCCGCCCCG
>DASVUG010000015.1:0-22113 GCA_036387155.1 Pseudonocardia sp.
AACGCGCTGAACACGATCGCGGCGCTGATGCGCACGGACCCGGCGCGGGCCCGCGAGCTGCTGCTGGGGTTCGCGGACCTCACCCGGGCGGCGGACCGGCCCGAGGGCGGACCCGGCACGCTCGGCGACGAGCTGGCGGCGGTGCGCGCCTACCTGCAGCTCGAGCAGGCCCGGTTCGGCCCGCGGCTGCGGGTGGAGATCCGGGTCGACGAGGCCCTGCACGGGCTGCCGATGGCCCCGCGCCGGGTGCTCGACGCCGTCCGCGCGGTCGTGCAGCAGCGCATCGAGCCGCGCCCCGGCGGCGGCACGGTCGCGGTGACCGCCGAGCGCGCCGGGCCCGGCTGCCTCGTGCGCGTGGTCGACCGCGACGACGCCGGCCGCGGCGGCGCCCCCACCGTCGTCACCCCGTGAGGTCGACGTCGGCGGTCCGACACGTGCCGGACACCGCGCATCGGTAAGTTGCGCGCCATGCTCGGTCTCCCCGACGCCACCCGCGCGTGCCTGTTCGACCTCGACGGCGTCCTCACCGACACCGCCAGCGTCCACGCCGCGGCCTGGAAGCAGATGTTCGACGACTACCTGCGCGCCCGCGCCGACCGCACCGGCGAGCCGTTCCGGCCGTTCGACGTCGCCGCCGACTACGCCCCGTACGTCGACGGCAGGCCCCGCCTCGACGGCACCCGCGGGTTCCTCGCCTCGCGCGGGATCACCCTGCCCGAGGGCGACGCGTCCGACGGGCCCGACGCCGAGACGGTGAACGGGCTCGCGACGAAGAAGAACGAGCTGGTCAACGACAAGATCCGCACGGTCGGGGTGGAGGTCTACCCCGGCTCGGTGCGCTACCTGCACGCGGTGCGCGACGCCGGGCTGACCACCGCGGTGGTGTCGTCGTCGGCGAACGCCGAGCTGGTGCTGCAGGTCGCCGGGCTCGCCGACCTGATCGACCACCGCGTCGACGGCGTCGTCGCGAAGCGCCGCGGGCTGCCCGGCAAGCCCGCGCCCGACACCTTTCTCGCCGCCGCGGCGGACCTGGGGGTGGCCAAGGAGCAGGCCGTCGTGTTCGAGGACGCCCTCGCGGGGGTCGCGTCCGGCCGGGCCGGCGGCTTCGGCTTCGTCGTCGGGGTGGACCGGCTCGGTCAGGCGCAGGCGCTGCGCGAGCACGGCGCGGACGTCGTCGTCGCCGACCTCGCCGAGCTCCTGGGTCAGGACGCGGGCCAGGACGCGGGGGAGCGCCGGTGAGCCCGGACCCGGGGCGCCCGTTCACCGTCGAGCCGTGGGTGGTGCGCGAGCCGGTGCTCGACGTGGCCGCGATGGGGGTCAGCGAGACGGTCTTCGCGCTGTCCAACGGCCACATCGGGCTGCGCGGCAACCTCGACGAGGGCGAGCCGCACGACACGCCCGGCACGTACCTGAACTCGTTCTACGAGCGCCGCCCGCTGCCCTACGCCGAGGGCGGGTACGGCTACCCCGAGTCCGGCCAGACGATCATCAACGTGACCAACGGCAAGGTCATCCGGCTGCTGGTCGACGACGAGCCGTTCGACCTGCGCTACGGGCAGCTGCACCGCCACCAGCGCGTGCTGGACCTGCAGTCGGGCACGCTGACGCGCGAGGTCCGGTGGAGCAGCCCCGCGGGCAAGACCGTCCGGGTGCGCAGCGAGCGCCTGGTGTCGCTGACCCAGCGCGCCGTCGCCGCGATCTGCTACGAGGTCGAGGTCGAGGACCCGGCCCTGATCGTCGTGCAGTCCGAGCTGGTCGCGAACGAGCAGCTGCCCGCGGCCGAGGACGGCGACCCGCGCGTCGAGGCGGCGCTGCTCAACCCGCTGGTGGCCGAGCAGCACCAGAGCAACGGCGCGAGCGCCACGCTGATCCACCACACGCGCCACTCGGGGCTGCGGGTCGCCGCGGCGATGGACCACGAGGTGCGCGGGCCCGAGGGCACCGAGATCAGCTCGGAGGCCAGCGAGGACACCGGCCGCACCACCGTCATCTGCCGGCTGCAGCCGGGGACGACGCTGCGGGTGGTCAAGTTCCTGTCCTACGGCTGGTCGTCGCGCCGGTCGCTGCCCGCCGTGCACGACCAGGTCCGGGCCGCGCTGGCCGCGGCGCGCTACACCGGCTGGGAGGGCCTGCTGGACGAGCAGCGCGGCTACCTGGCGGCGTTCTGGACGGTCGCGGACGTCGAGATCGAGGGCGACGCCGAGCTGCAGCAGGCGGTGCGGGTCGCGGTCTTCCACGTGCTGCAGGCCGGGGCGCGCGCCGAGCGGCGGGCCATCGGGGCCAAGGGCCTGACGGGGCCGGGCTACGACGGGCACACCTTCTGGGACACCGAGACGTTCTGCCTGCCCGTGCTCAGCCACCTCGCCCCCGACGCCGCCGCGGACGCGCTGCGCTGGCGCCAGTCGATCCTGCCGCGGGCCTACGAGCGCGCCGAGCAGCTCGGCCTGGACGGCGCGGCGTTCCCGTGGCGCACGATCCGCGGCCAGGAGTGCTCGGGGTACTGGCCGGCGGGCACCGCGGCCTTCCACATCAACGCCGACATCGCCGACGCCGCCCGCCGGCACGTCCTGATCACCGGCGACACCGCCTTCGAGCGCGAGGTCGCCCTCGAGCTGCTGGTCGCGACGGCCCGGCTGTGGCGCTCGCTGGGCCACCACGACTCCGCGGGGGAGTTCCGCATCGACGGGGTGACGGGCCCGGACGAGTACACCGCGATCGTCGACAACAACCTCTACACCAACCTCATGGCCCAGCTGAACCTGCGCTACGCCGCGGAGGTCGCCGCGCGGCACCCGCGGGTCGCGGCCCGCTTCGGCGTGAACGCCGAGGAGATGGCCAGCTGGCGCGACGCGGCCAAGTCGATGCGGATCCCGTTCGACGACGTGCTGGGCGTGCACCCGCAGAGCGAGGGCTTCACCCACCACGAGCTGTGGGACTTCGAGCACACCCCGGCCGAGAAGTACCCGCTGCTGCTGCACTACCCGTACTTCGACCTGTACCGCAAGCAGGTGATCAAGCAGGCCGACGTCGTGCTGGCCATGCAGCTGCGGCCCGACGCGTTCAGCCCCGAGCAGATGGCTCGCAACTTCGCCTACTACGAGGCCGTGACGGTGCGGGACTCGACGCTGTCGGCGTGCACGCAGGCGATGGTCGCCGCGCGGACCGGGCACCTGGACCTGGCCTACGACTACCTCGCCGAGGCCGCGCTGGTCGACCTGAACAACCTCGCCGGCAACACCGAGCACGGCATGCACATCGCCTCGATGGCGGGCACCTGGAACGCGATCGTCGCCGGGTTCGGCGGCATGCAGTTCGACGGCACGGGCCTGTCCTTCGCCCCGCGGCTGCCCCCGGCGCTGAGCAGGATCAGCTTCGGGCTGGGCTGGCAGGGCCGGCAGCTGCGCGTCGCGATCACCGCCGAAACGGCCGAGTACACCCTGGTCAGCGGCCCGCCGATGCGGCTGCGCCACCACGGTGAGGCCCTGGCGCTCGCCGACGCGCCGGTCACGCGGCCGCTGCCCGAGGTCCCCCACGTCGACCCGGTCGAGCAGCCCTACGGCCGGGCCCCGAGGGCCCGCCACCCCGGGGGGTGAGCCGCGCCGCCGGGCGCGCGGGGCCGGCACCCGGCGGCCCCGGGGGCGGGCCCGGCGGTTGGCCGGGGAGCCGGTCGGGTACCGACCCCGAGTTCCCGATCCCGACCGGAAGGACCCCCGTGAACCCCGACCGCGCCCGCGAGCTGCTGACCACCGAGCTGCGGGAGCTCGACGACCGGGCCGCCTTCGCCGCGGACTCGGTCGCCGAGACCCACCCCGGGCCGGACACCGCGGACGACTTCCCCCGCAGCACGCACCCCGCCGACGTGGCCACGGACGAGACGAACCGCGCGGAGACCGAGGGCCTGGCCCGGACGGTCGAGCTGCAGCGCCGCCGCGTCCAGGACGCGCTCGACCGGCTCGACGCCGGCACGTACGGCCGGTGCGCGGTGTGCGGACGCGACATCGACGACGAGCGGCTGGAGGCCCGCCCCGAGGTGGCGACCTGCCGGGAGCACGCCGACGCCGTGCCCGTGGGCGGCTGAGCCCGGCCCGTCGGCGGCCGAGCCGCCGTGCCCGTGGGCGCAGCATCCGTGCCCGTGGGCGGCTGGGTCACCCGACCGGGCGACCGAACGCACCACACGTGGTTCGCCCGCCGGGCCGCGGGGGTACCGCCGACGGATGACCGTACTCGACGCGGAGCCCGCGACGGCCGTGCCCGGAGCCCGGCCCGGGAAGGCGGACGCCGACGACTGCCCCGCCACCCTGGTCCGGGTCGACCCGTCGGAGCCCGGCCTGACCCGCCGCCGCCGCGGCCGCGGCTGGAGCTACCTCGACACCACGGGTGCACCGATCACCGACCCCGCGGAGCTCGCCCGGCTCAAGGCCCTCGTCGTCCCGCCCGCCTGGCGCGACGTGTGGATCTCCCCGAACCCCTGCGGGCACATCCAGGCCATCGGCACGGACGCCGCGGGCCGGCGCCAGTACCGCTACCACGAGGACTGGCGCCGCGCCCGCGACATCACCAAGTACGACCGCGTCCTGTCCCTCGGGGCGCGGCTGGAGCGGGTCCGGCCCGAGGTCGTGCGCCGGCTCGGCGAGGACGGCATGAGCCGCGAGCGCGTCCTGGCCGCCGCGTTCCGGCTGCTGGACATCGGGGTGTTCCGCGCCGGCGGGGAGGAGTACGCCCCCGGCGACGACGACGAGGACGAGAGCGGCACCTTCGGGCTCGCCACCCTGCGCCGCGAGCACGTGACGCTGCGCCGCGACGGCGTCGTCGTGTTCTCCTACGTCGGCAAGCACCACATCCACCGCACGGTGGCGCTGCGCGACCCGCGGGTGTTGCCGGTGATCGCCACGCTGCGGCGGCGACGCAGCGGCGGCGACGAGCTGCTGGCCTACACCGACGACGCCGGCAAGTGGGTCGACGTGAAGACCGCCGACCTCAACGCGGCGGTCAAGGAGCTGGCGGGGGACCAGTACAGCTGCAAGGACCTGCGGACCTGGAACGGGACGGTGCTGGCGGCGGTCACGCTCGCCGGCCTCGTCGCCGAGGAGGGGACGCCGACCACCGCGCGGGCGCGCAAGCGGGCCGTCACCACCACGATCAAGGCGGTCGCGGCGCACCTGGGCAACACCCCGGCCGTCGCGCGCAGCTCCTACATCGACCCGCGCGTGCTCGAGCGCTTCGAGGGGGGCCGGACCGTCGCCGCCGCCCTGCGCCGGGCCGACACCGACGACGACGGCCGCCCGATGGACGACGACGCCCGCGCGACGCTCGAGCGCGCCGTCGTCCGGCTGATCCGGGGCCAGTAACCGCCGGGCTAGTCCTTCTTCAGGGCGCCGGGCTTGTGCACGGCCTCGCCGCCGCTCTTCTCGCTCTTGACCAGGTACTGCGGGTCGTCCCCGGACGCGCGGACCGTGCGGCCGGCCTCCTCGGTGTCCTCGGTGATCTTCTTCTCCACCGTGCCCTCGGCGGTGCCACCGTGGCTCTTCCACGACACGTGGTCGCCCTTCTTCAACTCGTCTGCCATGCACCGCGGTTACCCGGCGCGGCCCGGGCTACCCGGTACGGGCAGGCGACGACGACGACGAGGAGCGGGCATGGCCGGCAGGCTGGACGGCAAGCGGATCGCGATCCTGGCGACGGACGGCGTGGAGGAGGTCGAGCTGACCCGCCCGCGCGACGCGGTGACGGAGGAGGGGGCCACCGCGGAGGTCCTGTCGCTGTCCGAGGGCGAGCTGCAGGCGATGAACGGCGACATCGAGCCCGCCGGGCGCCACCGGATCGACGGGACGGTGGCGCAGGCGTCGCCGGGGGACTACGACGCGCTGATCCTGCCCGGCGGGACGGTGAACGCGGACCGGCTTCGCATGGACCCCGACGTGCAGACCTTCGTGAAGGAGGTCTTCCGCGCCGGCACGCCGGTGGGCGTCATCTGCCACGGGCCGTGGACGCTGATCGACGCGGGCGTGGCCGAGGGCCGGACCTTGACCTCGTACCCGAGCCTGCGCACCGACCTGACCAACGCCGGGGCCAAGTGGGTGGACGAGAAGGTCGTCACCGACTCCGGCCTGGTGTCCAGCCGCAACCCGGGCGACCTGGACGCGTTCTGCGCGAAGATCGTGGAGGAGTTCGCGGAGGGGGCCCACCCCGTCCACGACGAGGGCGCGACGGCGTGATCACGTCCGGGCCGTGTCCGGCGTGAGCGGGGGTCCCTCGGCCGCGGCTCGCCCGGCCGAGGGCCCGCCGCGGTACGGCGGCCGGCGCGACGACCAGCGCGACGAGAACGCGCTGCAGCGCGCGGACCGCAACATGATCGAGATGCTGCAGGAGCTGCGGGTCGCGCAGACCGGCATCCAGATCCTGTTCGCGTTCCTGCTGTCGCTGTCGTTCACCGAGCGGTTCGCCCGGATCGACGAGGTGCAGCGGTGGACCTACGTGGTGACGCTGCTGCTGACCACGCTGACCACCGGCCTGCTCGTCGCGCCCGCCGCGGTCCACCGCATCCTGTTCCGGCGCCGCGTGAAGGCCACGGTGGTGGCCGTCGGGCAGCGCCTGTTCGTGGCGGGGCTGGTCGGGCTGACGCTCACCCTGACCGGCGCCGTGCAGCTGGTGCTCGACGTCGCGATCGGCCGCGCGCGTGCGGTGCCGGTCACCGTCGCCGTCGGGCTCGTGCTGGCCGTCCTGTGGTTCGCCCTGCCGCTGTCGGTGCTGCTGCGGGGGCGGCGCGACGAGCCCACCGAACCCGACACCTGAGCCCGCCCCGACGGACCCGGGTACGACGCGAGGGCCGCACCCGGACGGGTGCGGCCCTCGGTCGTCGAGCGGGGTCGGTCAGACGGTGCCCGTACCGGACTGCGGCGGGGCGTCGACCTCGCCGCGCCAGCCGCCCTCCTCGGTGCCGCGGGCCTCGATGAACTTCTTGAAGTTCTCCAGGTCGCCCTTGGTGCGCCGCTGGATGATGCCCAGCGCGTCGCCGGCCCTCTCCAGCAGCCCCTGGGGGTCGTGGTCGAGCTGGAGGGTGACCCGCGAGGTGGTGTCGCTGATCCGGTGGAAGGTGACGACCCCGGCCTGGTGCGTGCCGTTCGACGTCGTCCACGCGACGCGCTCGTCCGGCCGCTGCTCGGTGATCTCGGCGTCGAATTCCCGCTCGACCCCGGCGATCTTGGTGACCCAGTGGGTCTTCGTGGGCGTGATCTGGTCGATCCGCTCCACGCCCTCCATGAAGTTCGGGAACGACTCGAACTGCGTCCACTGGTTGTAGGCGACGCTGACCGGGACGTCGACGTCGACGCTCTGCAGAATGTTCGTGGTCATGACAGATCGGTACCCCTCAGGCTGCCCGACAAACGGCGGCGAACCGGTCCGGACGTTGTCCACCGGGTGAAATCGGTCCCGCCCTCAGTCGTCGGCGAGCATCCGCCGCCGCAGGCTCGCCACCGTCTGGGCGAGCAGCCGGGAGACGTGCATCTGGGAGATCCCCACCCGGTCCGCGATCTGGGTCTGGGTCATGTTGCCGAAGAACCGCAGCACCAGGATCGTCCGCTCCCGATCGGGCAGCTCGTCGAGCAGCGGCGCCAGCGTCTGGCGGTACTCGACCTTGTCGAGCTCCGCGTCGGCCTGCCCGAGGGTGTCGGTCAGCGTGGTGTCCGCCCCGGCGACCAGCTCGTCCAGCGACGTGCTCCGGTAGGCCTGCTGCGCGTCGAGGCCCTCGACGACCTCCTCGGTCGTGAGGCCCAGCCGCGCGGCGATCTCGCTGGGCCGCGGGGCGCGCCCCAGCTCCTGGCTCAGCGGCCCGACGGCGCCGTTGATCGAGCTCTGCAGGTCCTTGAGCCGCCGCGGCACCCGCATCGACCAGGTCCGGTCGCGGAAGTGCCGGCGCACCTCGCCGGTGATCGTCGGCACGGCGTAGGACAGGAAGTCGATGCCGCGGTCGGGCTCGAAGCGGTCCACGGCGTTGAGCAGCCCGACCGTGCCGGCCTGCTCGAGGTCGTCCACCGGCTCGCCGCGCCCGGCGAAGCGCCGCGCGATGTGCTGGACCACCGGCAGGTAGCCGGTGACCAGCTTGTTGCGCAGCGCCTGGCGGTCCGGGTGGTCCGCGGGGAGCGCGGCGAACTCGGCGAACACGGCGGCGAGGTGGGCGTAGTCGGAGTCGCGCGACGGCGGCGACCCCTGCTGCGCCGACCCGCGCTGCGCCGGGGCGTCCTGCACCGGCCCGTTCCCGTCCTGCTGAGGGGCGTTTGCCACCTGCCTAGCTACCCGCGGCCGGGAGGGGGAAAACGGTCACGCTGGTAGGTTCGTAGGTCCCCGCGAACAGTCCCGACGAAGGTGAACGACCCGGTGTCCCACAGCGCCCCTCCCGGCACCCCCACCGTCGACCCGGCCACGGACGCCGCCCCGGCCGGCGCCGACGACGGCCGCGTCGACGGGCTCGAGCACGAGCGGGGCTACGTCGCCATGCTCTACGCGCGCCTCGACGAGCGCCGGGCCGACACCGCCCGGCGCCTCGCGGCCGTGCTGCACGACGAGACCGTCGGCACCCCGCAGGCGCTCACCGAGCGCGACGCCGCGGCCGCGATGTACACCGACCGGCTCGCCGCGCTGCGCGCCGCCGAGCACGGGCTGGCCTTCGGCCGCCTCGACACCGGCAGCGGCGAGCGGCGCTACGTCGGCCGCCTCGGGCTGCTCGACGAGGACAACGACTACGAGCCGCTGCTCATGGACTGGCGTGCCCCCGCGGCCCGGCCGTTCTACACCGCCACCGCGGCGTCCCCGGAGGGCATGCGCCGCCGCCGGCACCTGCGCACCCGTCGGCGGACGGTCGTGGCCGTCGACGACGAGGTGCTCGACCTGTCCGACCCGGCCGCCGCGCACAGCACGAGCGGGCTGGCCGGAGAGGCCGCGCTGCTGGCCGCGGTCACGGCCCGGCGCACGGGGCGGATGGGCGACATCGTCGCCACGATCCAGGCCGAGCAGGACCGGATCATCCGGGCGACGCCGTCCGGGGTGCTGGTGGTGCAGGGCGGACCGGGAACCGGCAAGACGGCCGTGGCCCTGCACCGCGCGGCGTACCTGCTCTACACCCACCGGGACCGGCTGGCCCGCCGCGGCGTGCTGGTCGTCGGCCCGAACCCGACCTTCCTGCGCTACATCGAGCAGGTCCTGCCGTCGCTGGGGGAGACCAGCGTCGTGCTCGGCACCGTCGGGCAGCTGTTCCCCGGGCTGGACGCGCGGGCCGTCGAGCCGCCCGAGGTCGCCGAGGTCAAGGGCCGTCCGGAGCTGGCGGGGGTGATCGCCGCGGCCGTGCGGGACCGCCAGCAGGTGCCGCGCCGCCCGGTCGAGCTGGTCGTCGAGCAGCAGCGGGTCCGCCTCGACGCGGACCTCGTCGGCGCTGCCCGCGCCCGCGCCCGGCGCTCTCGCCGTCCGCACAACGAGGCCCGGCGGGTGTTCCGGCGCGAGGCGGTGCGGCTGCTCGCCGAGCAGGTCGCGCGCGGGCTGGGCGGCGGGGCGGACGGCCGCGCCGGCGGCGCGAAGGGGCTGCTCGACGCCGGGGACCTGTCCGACATCCGCGAGGAGCTCACCGAGTCGCGCGAGCTGGACCGCGAGCTGGAGGCGCTCTGGCCGACCCTGTCGGCCGAGCAGCTGCTCACCGACCTGTTCGCCGACCCGCGCCGCCTGGCGTCGGTGGCGCGCCGGCTCCCGCCCGCCGACCGGGTGCTGCTGGCCCGGCCCGCACCCGCCGCCGACACGCCCGAGGACCTGCGGTGGACCCCGGCGGACGTCCCGCTGCTCGACGAGGCCGCCGAGCTGCTCGGCGACGACGGATCCGCGGACCGCGCCCGCGAGGCCGCGGCGCTGCGCGAGGAGATCCAGTACGCGCAGGGCGTGCTGGACGTGCTGGACCTGGAGGAGGACCTCGACCCGGAGCTGCTGCGCGCCACCGACATCGTCGACGCGGACCGGCTGGCCGACCGCCAGCGGGCGCGCCGCTACGACTCGACGGCCGAGCGGGCGGCCGCGGACCGGGAGTGGACCTACGGGCACGTGGTCGTCGACGAGGCGCAGGAGCTCTCGGCGATGGCCTGGCGGATGGTCATGCGGCGCTGCCCGACGCGGTCGATGACGATCGTCGGCGACATCGCCCAGACCGGCGACCGCGCGGGCGCGGCGTCCTGGCAGGACGCGCTGGGCCCGTTCGTCGCCAAGCGGTTCGTCCTCGAGCAGCTCACGGTGAACTACCGGACGCCGGCCGAGATCGCCGCGGTCGCCGACGACGTCCTGGCCGCGATCGACCCGACGCTCCCGCCGCCGCGCTCCGTGCGTGCCACCGGCGTGCCGCCGCGGGCCGTGGCCGCCGCCGGTCCGCTGGACGACGCCGTGGCCGCCGTGCTCGCCGAGGAGGTCGCCGCGGTGAGTGGCACGGACGCCGGCACGGAGGCCGGTGCGGGCGCCGACGGGGGCGCCGATGGGGGCGACGCGCCCGAGCCGGGGCGGGTGGCGGTGCTGGCGCCGGCGGCGCGGGTCGCGGGGCTGCGGCGCCGCCTGCTGCCCGGCGCGCCCGGGGCGGACGCCGCGGGGGAGCCCGACCTCGACACCCCCGTCGTGGTGTTGCCGGTGTCGGCGGCCAAGGGCCTGGAGTTCGACGCCGTGGTGCTCGTCGAGCCCGCCGAGCTGCTCGCCGAGTCGCCCCGCGGGATCAACGACGTCTACGTCGCGCTGACCCGCGCCACCCAGCGCCTCGCCGTCGTCCACGCCGCCCCGCTGCCGTCGGTGCTGCACGGGCTCACCAGGCGGTAGATCGGTCAGCGCCTCCGCGGCACTCGGGCCACGACGGTCAGGGCAGCGCTCTGATGTCGACGTCGGCGGCGAGAGCGAGCAGTCGGCCCGGCTGGCCGGTGATCACCGGCCAGCCGCGTGCGCGAGCGGAGGCGACCACGTGGCCCTGCTCGATCGGGGCGCGACCGCCGGTGACCACCACGCCGGCGGTGCGGGCGCCGGCGGAGTCGAGCGGGTCGACGACGACGGGCGACCGGTCGAGGAGGTCGTCGATGAACAACCGGCCCGCAGGAGCGGCAGCGGCCCAGGCCGCGGCCAGGGCGGCGGACGGTACGGCGAGCGTCAGCCCGGCCGTGATGGCGGTGTCGACGAGTTCCCGGGCGTACGGCGTGGTGCCGGTGGCGATGTGGAGCAGTGCCGTGGTGTCGAGGACGCGCCCGCCGGAGGCGGTGCTCACGCGGAACGGCGGGCCGTGGTGTCCGGTGCCAGGCCGAGGACGTTGCGCGCCCAGGCAACCCCTTCCGCGGACGGTTCGCCCCACATCGCGCGGTGCAGGAGCAGGGATTGCTCGCGGGTCAGCTTGGTGCCGATCGGCGGCAGGCCGAGCTCCGCGCGGAGCCGGACGGGGTCGGGCGCGGGCTGTTCGGACACGGCGGAACGGTAGCGCACCCGGTGCGGCCGCCGGGGCGGTTCCGTCCCGGAGGGACCGCCCCCGACGGCCTCCGGGACGATCGGCTCACGGACCGGGCGCCCCGAGGATCCGGGCGGTGCCGGGCGAGCAGGCGCGCGACGTCGACCGGGACGACGATCCCGTCGTCGTGCACCGGCACCTCAGGTGCCGGCGGCGGCGCCCGCCGCGTCGAGCAGGGGCTCGAGCTCCGGCCCGTCGAACGTCGCGACGGCGCGCTCGTACTTCTGCATGCCCCAGCCCCAGAAGTCGAAGTCGAGCGGGCTGGAGCCGGCCATGATCGACGCCCACAGCGTCCAGCCGTACTGCGACATCAGCGCGAACAGCCGCGCCCGCGCCACCCGGTCGGGGCGCGGGCGCCCGTGGTAGGCCTCGACGAGCACGTCGAGCAGCTCGGCGGGCAGCGTCGCCTCGCTCCAGACGTTGCCCAGCTCGAAGCACGGGTCGTTGTTGCCGGAGTACTCGTAGTCGACGATGCGGATCTCCTCGCCGCCCGCGCCGTCCGGGACGGCCAGCAGGTTCCCGGCGAGCAGGTCGTTGTGGCAGGGCACGGTGCGCCCGTCGCGGGGCCCGAGGGCCGCGCGGACCCGCGCGACGGCGGGGGCGAACTCGTCGTAGCGGGCGGGCAGGCGGAAGCCGTGCTCGGCGACGATGCGCCGGTAGCGGGCGGTCACGGCGAACATGTCGAACTCGCCGACGAACCGCGGCCCGGCGTGCAGGCGCCGGCACGCCGCGGCGACGCGCCGCAGCGTCGCGGGGTCGTGCAGGTCGTCGTCGGTGAGCGTGCGCCCCGGCAGGTACTCCACGGTGATGCCGCGGCCCGGCCGGTGGTGCACGACCATCGGCCCCACCCCGGCGGCCGCGGCGGCCAGGCTGTTGCGGTGCTCGGCGTCGCGGTCGATCTCCAGCAGCTCCGAGCCCGGGCCCGGGATGCGCACGACGACCGTGGCCGCGGGCGTGGTGACCTTGAGGTTGCGGTTGGTCAGCCCGCCCGGCAGGTCGGTGACGGTGCGGTCGGCGACGGCGGTGACGGGGATGGCGTCGAGCACGGCGGCGACCGCCGGGTCGGCCGCCGGGTCGGCTGGGGGGTCGGGGGACTCGGGCGCCGCGTGCATCCGGGCAGGCTAGGGCGTGTCCCGTGGGTCTATGTCGGTTCCCCGGCGTTCCAGGTGGATGCACCGCAAGGCGGAGGAGGGCCCGATGTCGAGACATCGGGCCCGACGACAACGCCGCGGGGCGCCGCCTGGAGCGGCGGGGGCCGACTGGATGATCCACGGGACACGCACTGGCCCCGCCGTCCCCCGCGCCGGTCCGGTCCGCGGGTGCGCCGGGCGGGGACGACCTACGGTGGGCGGGTGGCCTCGACCCCCGTGCCGGCGCACCCGTCGATCCCGGCCGACGTGCCCGCCCGGGCCCGCGTCGTCGTCGTCGGTGGCGGGGTCGGCGGAGCCAGCGTCGCGCACCACCTCGTCGAGGCCGGGGAGCGCGACGTGCTGCTCCTGGAGCGCGCGGAGCTGACGAGCGGGTCGACCTTCCACAGCGCCGGGCTCGTCGGGCAGCTGCGGGCCGACCCGGCGCTGACGCGGATGAACACGTGGTCGGCGCAGCTGTACCGGAGCCTGGAGCGGGCGGGGGGCGACCGCGCGCCGGGGTGGGTCGAGTCCGGGTCGCTGCGGCTGGCCTCGTCGCCCGCGCGCCTGGCCGAGATCCGGCGGCAGGCGGAGCGGGCGGACCGCGCCGGGCTGCCCCTCGAGCTGGTCTCCGCGCAGGAGGCGCGGGCGCTGTTCCCGCCGATGGACCCCGACGGCGTGCTCGGCGCCGCGTACACGCCGACCGACGGGCAGGTCGACCCCGCGCGGCTGTGCACGGCGCTGGCCGCGTCGGCGCGGGCGGGCGGGGCGACCGTCGCGCAGCGCACCCGCGTCACCGCGATCACGACCGCGCCCGACGCCCGGGGCCGCGACCGGGTCACCGGCGTGCGCACCGTCCGCGGGGACGGCGGGGAGTCCCGCACCGAGTGCGAGGTCGTGGTGGACTGCGGCGGGATGTACGCCGCGGAGATCGCCCGGCTGGTCGGCGTCCGCGTCCCGATCGTGCCGATGAGCCACCAGTACGTCGTCACCGAGGCGTTCCTGCCGCCCGGGACCGGGCCGCTGCCGTCGCTGCGCGACCCGGACCTGCTGGTGTACTACCGCCAGGAGCCGCCCGGCTCGACCGGCCCGACCGGGCTGGTGATGGGCGGCTACGAGCGGCGCAGCGCCCCGTTCACCGCCACGGCCACGGCGTACGACGCGATCCCGCCCGACTTCAACGGCCGCCTGCTCCCGCCCGACTGGGACCGGTTCACCGAGATCGCCGAGAACGCCCAGGTCCGCGTGCCCGCGCTGGCCGACGTCGGGATCCGGACGCTGGTCAACGGGCCGGAGGGGTTCACCCCGGACAACGGGTTCTGCCTGGGCGAGTCCGCCGTGGGCGGCTTCTTCGTCGCCGCCGGGTTCTGCGCGCACGGCATCGCCGGCGCCGGCGGGGTCGGGCGGGCGCTGGCGGCGTGGGTCCTCGACGGTGACCCGGGGCTCGACCTGTCGTCCATGGACGTCCGCCGCTTCGGGCCGGAGTACGCCGACCCCGGCCTGACGCTGGCCCGGGTCCGGGCGAGCTACGAGACCTACTACGACCTGCGGCCGGCCTGACGGGGACCGGGCCGGCGGCCCCCGCGTTCGCACCGGGCGTGGCGCCGGTGTAGCAAGGAAACCGGTGTAGGAAGAACACGAGTGGCCGCCGACGGGCGGCCGGGGGAAGGACGGGCCGTGCCGCTGCAGATCGGGTACAAGGCCTCGGCCGAGCAGTTCGGGCCGCGGGACCTCGTGGAGTACACGGTGCGCGCGGAGGAGGTCGGGCTCGACAGCGTCTGGGTGTCCGACCACTTCAACCCGTGGCGGCACGAGGGCGGGCACGCCATGTTCTCCTTCGCCTGGATGGCCGCGGTGGGGGAGCGGACGTCGCGGGTGAAGATCGGCACGAGCGTGCTGACGGCGACGTTCCGCTACAACCCGGCCGTCGTCGCGCAGGCCTTCGCGACGATGGGCTGCCTCTACCCGGACCGGATGATCCTCGGGCTGGGCACGGGCGAGGCGCTGAACGAGACCGCGGTCACAGGGGCCGCGTGGCCGGAGTTCAAGGAGCGGTTCGCCCGCATGCGCGAGGCCGTGCGGCTGATGCGGCAGCTGTGGACCGAGGACGGCGTCAGCTTCGAGGGCGAGTACTACCGCACCGTCGACGCCACGCTCTACGACCGGCCCGACACGCCCGTCCCGGTCTACATCGCCGCGGGCGGCCCGCAGGTGGCGAAGTACGCGGGCCGCGCGGGCGACGGGTTCATCTGCACGTCCGGCAAGGGCATGGAGCTCTACACCGACAAGCTGCTGCCGGCGGTCGCGGAGGGCGCCGAGGCGGCCGGGAAGGACGCGGCGGCGGTCGACCGGACCATCGAGATCAAGATGTCCTACGACCGCGACCACGAGCGGGCCCTGGAGAACTGCCGGTTCTGGGCGCCGCTGTCGCTCACCCCGGAGCAGAAGCACAGCGTGCACAGCGCGGTGGAGATGGAGCGGCTCGCCGACGAGGTCCCGATCGAGCAGGTCGCGAAGCGCTGGATCGTGGCGTCGGACCCCGACGAGGCCGTGGCGCAGGTGAAGCCCTACGTCGACGCCGGGCTCAACCACCTGGTCTTCCACGGCCCGGGGCACGACCAGGAGCGCTTCCTCACCCAGTTCGCCGCCGACGTCCTGCCGCGCCTGCGCGCGCTGGGCTGACGACCCCTGGTTGCAGGAAAGCCACCTTCATGCAGCCAGGCTGCATGAAAGTGGCTTTCCTGCGACGACCGGCGCCCCTCGGAACGGGGGCGGGGGCGTCAGCCGCGGGAGTTGAGGAAGCGGCGGTAGCCCTTGATGCCGTAGCGGTTGACGGCGGTGGTGATCAGGCCGAACACCGCGCCCTGGAGCGTCGCCGCGATGAGCACCTCGCGGGTGGAGTAATCCTCCGACAGCGGGGCCGGCGTCTCGGGCTCGTTCGAGATCTTCTTCCAGATCACGCCGAACACCTTGCCGGCCACCAGGCCGCCGAGGATGCCGAACACGGTGCCGAACGGCTTGTACGCCAACTTGGCGAAGCCCGTCAGCTCGCCGCTGGGTGTGGTCACGGGTTCTTCTCCCCTGCCTGGGCGCGCGCCTCGGCGCCCGTCATGCCGGCGTACCCGAGGTCGCGGCCCGCCACGCGGCCGACGAACTCCTGGCCCTCGCCGGTGCCGGTGGTCGCGGACGCGTCGCCCTCGGTGTGGTCGTCGGGGTGGTCGCCGGGCAGCACCCCGCCCCCGGTCTCCCGGGTACGGGCCAGGTGCGGGTCGGGCGCGACGTCGGACTCGGAACTTCCCTGCATGGCGGTCACGTACCCGGCCGACCGCCCGCCGACACCGCGTCCCGCACCGCCGTCGGCACCGCCCGGGCCGGCCGCGGGCTCAGCGGGCGGTACCGGACGCCGCGCCGCCGGACACGAGGCGGCGCGGCCCGCGCGCGGCGCGCGTCCCGGCGGGCGCCAGGCCGGCGGGCAGCGGCCGCCGGTCCCGCAGGACCGGCCAGGCGGGCACGGGCGGCAGCAGCCCGTCCAGCCCGAACGTCCCGTCCGGGCCGACCGCGAAACCGCCACCGACGCCGCCGGCCCCGGCGCCGACGCTCGTGCGCAGCAGCGCGGAGTACGCGTCGTACTGCGCGACGGCCTCGGCGATGTCGCCCTGGGCGAGGTGGGCCTCGACGAGCGCGCGGCGGGCGCTCTCCCGGCTGGGGGCGGCGCGGACGGCCTCCCGGGCCGGCGCGACGGCCTCGGCGTGGCGGCCCGCCGCGCCGAGCAGGCCGCTGAGCTCCTCGAGCGCGTTCAGCCGCAGCTGGCGGAACCGCTCCCGCTCGACGGCCAGCCAGGCGGCCGGGTCGCCGGGCAGCACGTCGGCGGCCAGCGCGGCCGTCGCGGCGGCGCTGGCGGCGGCGTCGGCGGGGACGCGGCCCGGGCCCCGCGCGGCGTCGGTCAGCGTGCGCACGAGCTGCAGCGCCGCGTCGAGGTCGACCGCGACGTCGCCGGCCAGGACGAGCGAGCCGCCGGCCGGGTCGGGGTCGGCCCCGTCGGGGTGCGACCCGCCGGCGGGCACGGCGAGGCCCGCGGCCGTCGCCACCGCCTCGTCCAGCAGCGCCCGCGCGGCCGGGGCGGGGATGCCCGGCCACAGGTCGGCGGCCAGCGTCGCGCGGCGCTGCGGGCGGCGGTGCACGGCGAGGTAGGCGACGAGCCGGGTGGCGTCGGGCCCGAGCGGCACCGGGTCGTGGGCGGGTCCGTCCGCCGTGGTGGCGGAGAAGGAGCCGAGCACGGTCACGCGGCGGGGTCGTCGGTGGTCGACAGGCATGGAGGTCCCTGGGAGGTGTGGTCGTGCGGCAGGCGTGACCCGGACGCGGCGTCGGGCGCGCGGCGGCGAGCGCGCGGCCACGGCGACGGGCGACGGATCCCCGGGGGAGTGTTCTCCGCCGGCACCGCCCTGCCAAGGGGCATTCTCGTCACAGTCACCTGAACGGTACGAACATCCGGGTGAACCGGTCGTGCTCGCCCCGTCACGGCGCGGGACCGATCCGGTCCGGACCCTACTCAGGGCAGGGCGCGGATCCGCACGTGGGTGCCCGCGGCGTCGGTCCAGACGTGCAGGAGGTCGCAGAGCTGCCGGGCGATCCACAGCCCGCGCCCGCGCGGGTCGGCCGGGTGCGGCGCGCGCAGGCCCGGCAGGGGGTCGGCGAGCCGGCCGCCGTCGTGGACCTCGCACACCAGCGCGCCGGCCCGGCCGCCGTCCCAGACGTCGAGGTGGACGTCGCCGCTGCCGTGCTCGACGGCGTTCGTGGCCACCTCGTTCACGGCCAGCACCAGGTCCTCGACCCGGTCGCCGTCGCACCCGGCCGCCCAGGCCGCGTCCGCGACGCCGTGGCGCACCGCCGCGAGCTGCCAGGTGTCGAAGCCGATCCGCCGGTCCGGCGGGCCCAGCACGGCGGGGGCCGGGACGCCGCGCTCGACCAGCAGCTCCCGCGGCTCGCGGTAGCGCCGGTTCGCCTGCAGCACGCCGTCGACCAGCAGCAGCGGGTGCGTCTGCCCCGCGCCGTCGACGACCTCCCGGTGCAGCGGCAGCTGGGGGTAGAGGCACACCACCGTCGCCGCGACCTCGGACAGCGCGAGGTTCAGGGCCGCGTCGAGCTCGGTCCAGAACGCGCCGTCCGTGCCGTCCAGCTCGCCGTCGTGCTCGACGACCACGGTGACCCCGCCCCGCGAGCGCGTCACCGTGCGCAGCTCGCGGGCCCAGCGCGCGGCCAGCGTCTGCCCGGAGCGGTCCGGCCCCTCGGGGCGGGCCAGCACGATCGGCGGGTCGGGCGGGGCGCCGGCCGTCCCGGCCCCGGCGGCGGTCCGCTCGGCCAGGGCGCGGGCGGTGTCGGCGCGGACCGACAGCGCCACGGGCTCCCCGCGGGCCCGCGCGGCCGCGACCAGCGGCGCCGCCCGGTCCACGACGTCGGCCGCCGAGGCGGTGAACCCGACGCCGTGGCGCAGCCGCACGACCCCGGCCGACCGCGTGGTCTCGACCCTCATGCGGCGCCGTCCGGGGGGTCGGCGGGCGGGGGCAGCGGGAACCCGGGGCAGCGCGAGCCGGGGTGGGGGGTGACGTCGAGCTGCGCGGCGAACGGGGCGCCGCAGCGGTCGAGCACGCGCTGGACGCCCGGGCGCACGCCCGACAGGGCCAGGCGGTGGCTCTGCGGGAACTCCTCGGCCGCGTGCACGAGGGCCACGGCGCCGGCGACGTCGAGGAACCGCAGCGACGACAGGTCGAGCTCGAGCACGGCGGGGGAGTCGTGCCCGCGCAGCGCCTCGTCCAGGGTGGCGGCCACGAGCCGGTTGAGCACCGGGCGGTTGCTGTGGTCGACCTCGCCGGCCAGGCGCAGCCGGAACGGGCGCACGCGCGTCACCCGCAGGAGGCTGTCGTCGTAGAGCGCGGGGGACTCGACCTGGACGTCGTGCAGACCGCGCATCACCTCGATGACGTCGTCGGGGTAGCGGGTGCGGTCGTACAGGCACAGCGCCCGGGCCGGGCGCCCGACCAGCGCCCGCTCCATCGCCGCGTCGTAGTCGGCCAGCCACAGCCCGGCGTGGGGGCGCAGTCGGGAGGAGTACTGCCCCGTCCACCGGATCCCCGGGAAGCCCGCGCCCAGCGCGTCGTCGATCAGCGCGGCGAACCCGGACGCGGCCTCGTGCAGCGGGATCCGCATCGCCGCGCGCGTCACCTCGGTCTCGACGACGCGCAGCCGCCCGTCGCGCAGCGGGCCGTCGACCGGCACGCGGTCGTCGACGAGCCGGCCCAGCACCGCGTCCGCCGTGCCGTCGTCGAAGTAGACGACCTGCTCTCCGGCGGCCAGCCCGTCGGCCAGGAACGCGGCGCTGACCTCCCAGAGCTCCTCCTCGCTGCCGGGCACGGCGCAGGCGTGCGCGACGGAGCGGTCCTCCACCGTCGTCGTCCGCATACCGTCACCTGCTGCAAGCTCTGCGTGCCCGCGTCAGCACCACACGTGTCGACCACCGGTCCCGACACGCTCCCCGTAGCGCCCCGTTCTCGACGAAGTGTCCCCCATCGGCGCCGGAATGCACCCGCGGGCCGGTGAAGACGGCGTTCGCAGCGCCGGCGGCCGCCGCGCCGGGCCCGGTCGCGGGCGGTGCGCCGGTGACCGGCACGGCGCCGCGGCCTACGCTCCGCCCGTGGCCCGCGTCCTCCCCGCCCTGCCGGCCGGGCGGGTGCTCACGGTGCCGAACCTGCTGAGCCTCGTGCGGCTGGCCGGGGTGCCGCTGTTCCTGTGGCTGCTGCTGGGCCCGCGCGCCGACGGCTGGGCGCTGGTCGTGCTGATGGTCGGCGGGATCACCGACTGGCTCGACGGCAAGCTCGCCCGCCTGCTCGACCAGTACTCCCCGCTCGGCGCGCTGCTGGACCCGGCGGTGGACCGGCTCTACATCCTCGCCGCGCTGCTCGCGCTCGCGGTCCGCGGCGCGGTGCCGTGGTGGGCGGTCGCGGTGCTGGTCGGGCGGGACGCCGTGCTCGCCGTGTGCCTGGTCGTGCTGCGCCGCCGCGGCTACGCCCCGTTCCGCGTCACCTACCTGGGCAAGGCCGCCACCTTCCTGCTGCTCTACGCCTTCCCGCTGCTGCTGCTGGGCTCGTGGGACGGCGCCGCCGCGGCCGCGGCGCGCCCCCTCGGCTACGCCTTCGCGGCGTGGGGGATCGCCCTGTACCTCTACTCGGGGCTGCTCTACCTGGCGCAGTTCGGGCTGGCCCTGCGCACGCCGGTGGCGCCGGGTCCCCCTAGGGTGGGCCCGTGATCCCCGACGACCTGCGGTACACCGAGGCCCACGAGTGGGTGCGCGAGGGCGCCGACGGAACGGTGCGCGTCGGTATCACCGACTACGCGCAGGCCCAGCTCGGCGACGTCGTGTTCGTCGAGCTGCCCGCCGTCGGCGACGCCGTCACCGCCGGGGCGGCGTGCGGCGAGGTCGAGTCCACCAAGTCGGTCTCCGAGCTCTACGCCCCGGTGTCCGGCGAGGTCGTCGCGGTCAACGGGGCGCTGGACGACGCCCCGGAGCTGGTGAACTCCGGCCCGTACGGCGACGGGTGGATGTTCGAGGTGCGGCCCGCGGACGGCGACGCCCCGGCCGGCCTGCTCGACGCCGACGCCTACCGGGCCCTGACCGACGGCTGACGGCCCGGTCCGCACGCCCGACCCCCACCGGCCGGCCCGGCGACCACCACCCGCGCACGCGCGGCACGGGCGTTGCGCCGGCCGGCGGACCGAGTCCGTCGACCGGGTGCCGCCACGGTAGGTTCCACGACAAGACGCCACCGCCGCGCGCGGTGGCCGTGACGCAGGAGGAGACCGCGAGGTGACCACGAACGACGGGCCCGGCCTGCCACCCGAGCGCGCTCCGGAGACGACGTCGGTGTTCCGGGCCGACTTCCTCACCGAGGCGGAGCCCCCGGCCCGTGAGCAGCCGGTCTCGGGGGTCGACGCCCTGCCGGCCGGGTCGGCCCTGCTGGTGGTCAAGCGCGGCCCGAACGCCGGCTCGCGCTTCCTGCTCGACCGGTCCACCACGAGCGCGGGCCGGCACCCGGACAGCGACATCTTCCTCGACGACGTCACCGTCTCCCGCCGCCACGCCGAGTTCCGCCGGGACGCGGGGGAGTTCGTGGTGGTGGACGTGGGCAGCCTCAACGGCACGTACGTCAACCGCGAGCCGGTGGACACCGCCGTGCTGGCCAACGGCGACGAGGTGCAGATCGGCAAGTTCCGGCTGGTGTTCCTCACCGGCCCGCGGGGCTGAGCCGCCTCCCGATCCGGCCCGGGTCGCCCCCGCTTGGCGGCGGGCGGCGGCGGGATCGCCCGTGTAGCGTCGTCGGTGTCGACCGCCGGGCGCGACCGGGTCGGACGGGCTCGGACCGGGCCGGGTGCCGGCGGAGGACGCAGGACCGTCAGGAGGAGGAGCGCCCGTGAGCGAGCTTGCGAGCTCACCATCCGACACAGCAGCGGGTGCGAACGCGTCGACGAGCGTGAGCGAGGAGGGCGCGTGAGCGAGATGCGCGTCGTGGGAGTCCGAGTCGAACTGCCCGCGAACCAACCGATCCTCCTGCTGCGGGAGACGGCCGGCGACCGCTACCTGCCGATCTGGATCGGCTCGGTGGAGGCCACCGCGATCGCGATGGAGCAGCAGGGCGTCAAGCCGGCGCGGCCGCTGACCCACGACCTGCTGAAGGACGTGGTCGGCGCGCTCGGCCGGCGGCTGGAGCAGGTGCGGATCACGGACCTGCAGGAGGGCACGTTCTTCGCCGAGCTCGTGTTCGACGGCGGCGTGAAGGTCTCGGCCCGGCCGAGCGACTCCGTGGCGCTCGCGCTGCGGGCGGGCGTGCCGATCCACGCCGAGGAGGCGGTGCTCGCCGAGGCGGGCCTGGTCATCCCGGACGAGCAGGAGGACGAGGTCGAGAAGTTCCGCGAGTTCCTCGACTCGATCTCGCCGGAGGACTTCCGCGGCGCACGCTGAGTCATCCCCCGCCGCAGCGCGGCGGGGGTACCGGACGTCCGGCGGTCGCGCGCGTGGCCCGCGGGCCCGGCACGGTGCGCCGGGCGGTGCCGCCGGGATGATCAGCGGCGGCGTGCCGCGTTGACGGCATGCTGCCACCCGCTTACCGTCGGCGGCGAGCGGGCCACCCTGCAGCGGGGCGGCGGCGAACGGGAGGAGAGCGGTGGAGACGCCTCCGCCCGACGTGACGTCGGAGCCCACTCCGGAGCGGACCGCGGAGTCGATCCCGCAGCCCGGGGCGGCCGCGACCGACGCGGCGCCCGAGGCGGGCACGCCCGACACGTCCGACGCGGCGACGGCGGACACGCCCGACGCGGACGTACCCGACGTCGACGCGGCGGACCCGGTGTCCGCGCAGCAGGGTGAGCTGTTCCCGGACCCGCTGGTGGGGGAGGGCTTCGACGGGATGCCGGACCGGTTGGTCGGCTTCCGCG
>DASVUG010000016.1:0-4162 GCA_036387155.1 Pseudonocardia sp.
GGAGATGAACCGGATGCGCGGGTACTGGTGGGCCCCCGACGGCCGGGCCCTGCTGGTCGCCCGCGTCGACGACGCCCCCGTCGGCCGCTGGCACATCGCCGACCCGGCGCACCCGGAACGCGAGCCCGCCGTCGTCGCCTATCCCGCCGCGGGCACCCCCAACGCGCGGGTGTCCCTGCTGCTGGTCGACCTGGACGGCGCGGAGGTCCCCGTCATCTGGGACGCCGAGCGGGACGAGTACCTCGCCCACGCCGTGTGGACCGACCGGGAGCCGCTGATCGTCGTGCAACCGCGGGACCAGCGGGCGCTGCGGGTGCTGCGGGTCGACCCCGTGACGGGCGTGACCAGCCTGGTGCACGAGGACACCGACGCGGACTGGGTCGAGATCGTGCCCGGCGTGCCGGCCCGCACGGCGTCGGGGGCGCAGCTGTGGATCACCGACGACCCGGCCGCAGGGGGGACGGGCGCCCGGCGCCTGCTGGTCGACGGCGAGCCGGTCACGCCGCCGTCGTTGCAGGTCCGCGCGCTGCTGGACGTGGACGGCGACACGGTGCTCCTCGCCGCGTCCGACGACCCGACCTCGACGGCGCTGTGGACGTGGTCGGCGGCCGACGGACCGCGCCGCGCCACGCCGCAGCCGGGGGTCCACGGCGGACGGCTGGCCGGCGGGACGCTGGTCGTCACCCGCCACGCGCTCGACGCCGACGGCCCCCGCACGACCGTGCACCCCGCGGAGGGCGACCCGCGGACCGTCGCGTCCCACGCCGAGGACCCCGGCCTGGACCTGCGCCTCTCGCTGCACACCGTCGGCGAACGGGCGTTGCGGACGGCGCTGCTGCTGCCGTCGTGGCACACCCCGGGCACGCCGCTGCCGGTGCTGATGGACCCCTACGGCGGGCCGCACGCCCAGCGCGTCGTCGCCGCCCGCGGCGCGCACCTGACGAGCCAGTGGTTCGCCGAGCAGGGCTTCGCGGTGGTCGTCGTCGACGGCCGGGGCACGCCGGGCCGCGGGCCGGCGTTCGAGCGGGCAGTGCGGGGCGACCTCGCCGCGCCGGTCCTCGACGACCAGGTCGACGCCCTGCATGCGCTGGCAGCCGACCACCCCGACCTCGACCTGACCCGCGTCGGGATCCGCGGCTGGTCGTTCGGCGGCTACCTCGCGGCGCTGGCCGTGCTGCGCCGCCCGGACGTCTTCCACGCGGCCGTCGCCGGGGCGCCCGTCACCGACTGGGCGCTCTACGACACCCACTACACCGAGCGCTACCTCGGACGGCCCGACACGCACCCCGAGGCCTACGCGCGGACGTCGCTGCTGGCCGACGCCGGGAAGCTCACGCGCCCGCTGCTGCTGGTCCACGGCCTGGCCGACGACAACGTGGTCGCCGCGCACACGCTGCGGCTGTCGTCGGCCCTGCTGGCGGCGGGGCGCCCGCACGCCGTGCTGCCGCTGTCGGGGGTGACGCACATGACCCCGCAGGAGGTGGTGGCGGAGAACCTGCTCCTGCTGCAGGTCGAGTTCCTGCGCGACGCCCTCGGCGTACCGCGGAGGTAGTGCTCAGGGGTGCTGCTCGGCGAGGTGCTGCCGGTGCTCGCGCTCCTCCTGGTGGACCTCGCGGCGCCACTCGACGACCGCGATGGCGAACGCGACGACCATGCTCACGGCCGCGGCGCCCAGAGCGACCGCCACCGCGGTGCGGAAGTCCTGGCCCGTCGCCCCGAGCACGAGGTAGAACAGCCCGGGCAGCGACGCGGTGCCGATCGCCGCGCCGAAGCGCTGCCCGGTCTGCAGCGCGCCGCCCGCGGACCCGGCCGACTCCACCGGCACCTCGCGCAGCGTCATCGTGATGTTGGGCGACACGACCAGGCCGCCGCCCAGCCCGCCGAGCAGCAGCGTCGGGGCGATGGCCCACCCCACGACCGACGGGTCGACGGTGCGCAGGACCAGGGCCGTCGCACCGATGCCGACGACCACGGTGGCCAGCCCGACGACGGTGAGCCGGCGGCCGAACCGCTCGACGAGGCGCCCCCCGAAGACCGCGGACACCGCCGAGCCGAGCGCGAACGGGGTGATCGTGAGCCCGGACCGCAGCGGCGTCCAACCCAGCCCGGTCTGGAAGAACAGCGCGAAGACCAGCCAGATCCCGGAGAACCCGACGAAGTACACCGTGCCCAGCGCCGCGCCGGTGGCGTAGCCGGGGGTGCGGGTGACCAGCCGGGGGTCCAGCAGCGGGTCGCCGTGACGGCGCACCACGCGCCGCTCCCACAGCGCGAAGCCCGCCAGGAGCGCGGCGCCGAGCGGGAAGAGCCACCACAACGTCGACAGGCCCCCCGCCTCGGCCTGCACCAGCGGCAGCATCAGCGCCAGGACCCCGGCCCCGAGCAGCCCGGCGCCCACCAGGTCGATGTGCCCGCGCGCGTTCCTCGTGCCGTGCGGCAGCAGCTTCGCGGCGAGGACCAGCGCGACGATGCCGATCGGCACGTTGACGTAGAAGATCCAGCGCCAGCCGCCCGGGCCGCCCGCCAGCGCGAGGATCAGCCCGCCCAGCACGGGGCCGGCCGCCGTGGAGATCCCGACGGTGGCCCCGAACAGCCCGAAGGCGCGGCCGCGCTCGGCGCCGCGGAACAGCTGCTGGATCAGCGCGGAGTTCTGCGGCGCCAGCACCCCGGCCGCCAGCCCCTGGGCCAGCCGGGCGGCGATGAGCACGCCGATGGTCGGGGCCGCGCCCGCGGCGGCGCTGCACAGCACGAACGCGGTGAGCGCGACGAGGAACATGCGCCGGCGCCCGTAGGCGTCGCCGAGGCGGCCCGCGGGCACCAGCGCGAGCCCGAAGGTCAGCGCGTAGCCCGACACGACCCACTGCACGCCGGCCGGCGTGGCACCCAGCCCCTCCCGCAGCGACGGCAGCGCGACCGCGACGATGCTGACGTCGAGCAGGCTCATGAACCCCGCGGTCAGGGTGACCGAGAGGGCGCGCCAGCGGTGCGGGTCGGGGGTGTGGCCCGCGTCGGGGTCGCCGGTGCCGGCGGCCCGACGCTCCTCGGTGGCGCTCATCGGTCCCGGCTACCCCGGGCGCCCCGGCCGCACGCCGTGACGCCCGACGCAGCCCGCCCGCCCGCGTCTGCCAGGCTGGCCCGCGTGAACGAGCTTGCGAGGGCACCATTCGACTCCGCGCCGACCGTGGCGGCCCCGGCCGGCGGGGTGCGGTCGTGACCGCCGCCGGACAGCCCGGCCGCCCCGACGTCGACCCGTACGACGGCCCGCCGCCCACCGACCTGGTGGTGGAGGACGTGACCACGGGCGACGGGCCCGAGGCCGTGCCCGGCCGCACCGTCACCGTGCACTACGTGGGCGTCGCGCACTCCACCGGCGAGGAGTTCGACGCGTCGTGGAACCGGGGGTCGCCGTTCCGCTTCCCGCTGGGCGCCGGGCGGGTCATCGCGGGCTGGGACCGCGGTGTCGCCGGCATGCGCGTCGGCGGCCGCCGCCGGCTGGTCATCCCGCCGCACCTGGGCTACGGCGACCGCGGCGCGGGCGGCGCGATCGCGCCGGGCGAGACGCTGGTGTTCGTCGTGGACCTGCTCGGCGTCGGGTGACGCCGGGCCGGGAGCGCGGCCGGCGGCGTCCTGCGCCCTCGGGGGCCGGGTGCGCCTGCTGCTGACCTCCGACACGCACCTGCCGAAGCGGGCCCGGGACCTGCCGGCGGAGCTGTGGGCCGCGGTGGACGCGGCCGACGTCGTCGTGCACGCCGGCGACTGGGTGGACGTCGCCCTGCTCGACGCCCTCGAGGCCCGGGCCGCCCGGCTGGTGGGGGTGTACGGCAACAACGACGGGCCGGCGCTGCGCGCCCGGCTGCCCGAGGTCGCCCGGGTGGAGCTGGCCGGGGTGGCGCTGTCGGTGGTGCACGAGACGGGCGCGGCGGCCGGGCGGGAGCGGCGCTGCGCCGCGGCCCACCCCGACGCCGACGTGCTCGTCTTCGGGCACAGCCACATCCCGTGGGACACCACCGCGACCCGTCCCGACGGGCGCGCGCTGCGGCTGCTCAACCCCGGCTCGCCGACCGACCGCCGGCGGCAGCCGACGTTCACCTGGATGACGGCCGTGGCCGAGGACGGGCGGCTGGAGGCGGTGACCCTGCACCACCTGGCGCCGCGGACCCGGGCG
>DASVUG010000017.1:0-1825 GCA_036387155.1 Pseudonocardia sp.
CCCTCCATCGCCGCCCCCGCCAGCTGCGTGGCCGTGCCGCCCGCGCGGACCTCCAGCCAGCTCGTCAGCGCGATGGATCCGGCGGCGATGGCGGCCATCACCCCCAGGATGGCGTGGCCCTGCCGCCGGTCCCCCACCATCCGGCCGAAGGTGCGCGGCAGCGCGAACGGGATGAGCAGGAGGAGGAACACCTGGAACAGCGAGACCCACGCGGTCGGCCCCTCGAAGGGGTGCGCGGAGTTGGCGTTGAAGAACCCGCCGCCGTTTGTGCCGAGCTCCTTGATGACCTCCTGCGAGGCCACCGGCCCGCCGGGCAGGAACTGCGTGGCACCGGCGGGCGTGGTCGCGTCCGTGCCGGCGGAGAGGTCCTGCACCACCCCGCCGAGGACCAGCACGAGCGCTCCGACGACCGAGATCGGCAGCAGGATGCGCGTGACCGCGCGGGTCAGGTCGACCCAGAAGTTGCCCAGCCGGTCGGTGCGGGTGCGGGCGAAGCCGCGGACGACGGCGATCGCCACGGCGATGCCGGTGGCCGCGGAGACGAAGTTCTGCACGGCCAGGCCGGCCATCTGCACGAGGTGGCCCATGGTCGACTCGCCGGCGTAGCCCTGCCAGTTGGTGTTGGTCACGAAGCTGATCGCCGTGTTCCACGCCGAGCCGGACTCGACGGCGGGCAGGCCGTTTGCCAGCGGCAGCCACTGCTGCACGCGCTGCAGGACGTAGAGGAAGAGCACCCCCACCAAGGAGAAGGCCAGCACGCTGCGCAGGTAGACCGGCCAGCGCTGCTCGCCGTCGGCGTCCACGCCCACGGCGCGGTACAGGACGCGCTCAACCCGCCAGTGCTGCTCCGCGGTGAACACCCGCGCCATCCAGTCACCCAGCGGACGGTGCACCAGGGCCAAGGCCAGGAGGACGAGGCCGACCTGCAGCCACCCGGCTGCTGCCGGGCTCATCAGAAGCGCTCCGGGAAGAGCAGCGCCGCGAGCAGGTAGAGCACCAGCGCGACGGCGACCACGAGCCCCGCCACGTCGGCCACGGAGCTCACAGCCTCTCCACCCCACGGACCAGCAGCGCCAGCAGCCCGAAGACCGCCAGCGTCAACAGCAGGACGACCAGATCGACCACGCCGGGGACACCCTCGATCGCGTCCGGCGGACGACACGTCGTCGTCCGCACCGCCGAGCGACGCTAGGTGCCGGAACGCGCCTCACCGACGGTCCTGACGACTCCCTGACACGGGGGCGCACGATCCTGACGCGACCTTGACACCGGGCGCTCCGGCGGGGCGCGCACAGCAGGACGATCATGACGTCATGGCCCGCGGGACCCTGCGCATCTACCTGGGCGCCGCCCCCGGCGTCGGGAAGACCTTCGCCGTGCTGGGTGAAGCACACCGGCGCGCCGCCCGGGGCACCGACGTCGTCGTCGGACTGGTCGAGACCCACGACCGGCCGCGGACCGCCGAGCAGCTGGAGGGACTGGAGGTCCTGCCCCGCGCCACGGTCACCCACCGCGGGGTGACGCTGGCCGAGCTCGACGTCGACGCGGTGCTGCGGCGTCGCCCCGAGGTCGTGGTGGTTGACGAACTCGCCCACACCAACGTCCCCGGCAGCCGCAACGCCAAGCGGTGGCAGGACGTGGAGGAGATCCTGGCCGCGGGCATCTGCGTGCTCACCACGGTCAACGTCCAGCACCTGGAGAGCCTCAACGACGTCGTCGAGCAGATCACCGGCATCGCCCAGCAGGAGACGGTGCCCGACGACGTCGTCCGTCGCGCCGACCAGGTCGAGCTCGTGGACATGAGCCCCGAGGCGCTGCGCCGCCG
>DASVUG010000018.1:0-12957 GCA_036387155.1 Pseudonocardia sp.
GGTGGCCATCGTCGTGCCGTAGGAGAAGGCCTGGTCGCGGTGCCGGATCGCCGAGAACGCGTCGACGGGCTCACCCTGCAGCAGGATGTCGACCTTGACCAGCTCCGACTCCTGCTCCCCCGCCTCCTCGTAGTCCAGCGAGGCGTAGCCGCGGGTGCGCGACTTCAGCGCGTCGAAGAAATCGAAGATGATCTCGGCGAGCGGCATCGTGTAGCGCAGCTCGACGCGGCTCTCCGACAGGTAGTCCATGCCGCCGAGCTGCCCGCGCCGGCTCTGGCACAGCTCCATGATCGTGCCGATGAACTCCGACGGCGCGAGGACCGTGACCTTGACGATCGGCTCGAAGATCTGCCCGACCTTGCCGGAGGGCCAGTCGGACGGGTTCGTCACCGTCAGCTCGGTGCCGTCGTCGCGGATCACCCGGTAGACGACGTTGGGCGCCGTGGAGATCAGGTCCAGCCCGGCCTCGCGCTCCAGCCGGTCGCGGGTGATCTCCAGGTGCAGCAGCCCGAGGAAGCCGCAGCGGAACCCGAAGCCGAGCGCCGCCGACGTCTCCGGCTCGTAGGTCAACGCGGCGTCGTTGAGCTGCAGCTTGTCCAGCGCCTCGCGCAGGTCCGGGTACTGCGAGCCGTCGACGGGGTAGAGCCCCGAGTAGACCATCGGGCGCGGCTCGCGGTAGCCCGACAGCGGCTCCTTCGCGCCGTGGCGCTGGCTGGTGACGGTGTCGCCGACCTTGGACTGGCGGACGTCCTTCACCCCGGTGATGAGGTAGCCGACCTCGCCGACGCCCAGGCCGACGCTGGGCTTGGGCTCCGGGGAGACGATGCCCACCTCGAGCAGCTCGTGCGTGGCGCCGGTGGACATCATCTTGATCCGCTCGCGCGGGGTGATCCGGCCGTCGACGACCCGGATGTAGGTGACGACGCCGCGGTAGGTGTCGTACACCGAGTCGAAGATCATCGCCCGGGCCGGGGCGTCGTCGTCGCCCTGGGGCGGCGGGACGCGGGCGACGACCTCGTCGAGCAGCTCGCGCACGCCCTGCCCCGTCTTGGCGCTGACCCGCAGCACGTCCTCCGGCGCGCAGCCGATGATGTGCGCGATCTCGGCGGCGTAGCGGTCCGGGTCGGCGGCCGGCAGGTCGATCTTGTTGAGGACCGGGATGATCGTGAGGTCCTTCTCGAGCGCCAGGTAGAGGTTCGCCAGCGTCTGCGCCTCGATGCCCTGCGCGGCGTCGACGAGCAGCACCGCGCCCTCGCACGCCTCCAGCGCGCGGCTGACCTCGTAGGTGAAGTCGACGTGGCCCGGGGTGTCGATGAGGTGCAGCACCACGTCCTGGTCGCCGACCTTCCACGGCAGACGCACGTTCTGCGCCTTGATCGTGATGCCGCGCTCGCGCTCGATGTCCATCCGGTCGAGGTACTGCGCGCGCATGTCCCGCGCCTCGACGACGCCGGTGAGCTGCAGCATGCGGTCGGCCAGCGTCGACTTGCCGTGGTCGATGTGGGCGATGATGCAGAAGTTCCGGATCTGCGCCGGCGGGGTGAAGGTCTGGTCGGCGAACGACGTCACGTACGGATCCATTCAGGTCGGGACGCCTCCATGGTCCCACGCCCGGCGGAATGCCCGATCAGTGCGCCACCTGCGGAAGCGCTCGGTCACAGCCACCCGCCGGGTCCGCACCGCACCGTGAAAGCTCCCCGAGTTTCCGCGATCACCCGATCGGGCACGTGACCGAAGGAGGTGCGGATCACATGACGCAGACGGGGCCGGAGCCCGACCCGGGAACGACGGACGCCGCCGATGTCGCGGCGTGGACCGGCAGCACGGTCCGCAGCCGTGACGGCAGCAAGCTCGGCACGCTCGTCGAGGTGCTGCCCGGCTCGGGCGGCATCCGCAACCGGTGGGGCGTGATCCGCTCGGCGTTCGGCCGGCGTCGGCTGGTGCCGCTCGAGGGCGCCGCGGACGACGGGATCGGCGACCTGAGCATCGCGGCGGACGCCGAGGACGTGCGGGCCGCACCCGTCCTGGACGGCCCGACGGCGGCCGACCCGGGGGCGACGACCGAACTGGCGGCCGGGGCCCTGCAGCGGCACTACACCGGGCGCGGCGTGCTCGCCGACGCCCGGGCGCTGCAGCACGAGCGCTACGGCGGCGCCAGGATCGGGTCGGCGTTCTTCGGCTGGCTCGTGGCCGTCGGCCTGACGGTGCTGCTGGGCGTCCTCGCCGGCGTGGTGAGCGCCGCCGTCGGCGCCCGGGGCCCGGTGGTGAGCCTGGTCGTCCCCGTCGTCGTCCTCGTCGTGGCCTACTTCGCGGGCGGGTACGTCGCCGGGCGCCTGGCCCGCTTCGACGGCGCCCGCAACGGGTTCCTGGCGTGGGTGGTCGGCATGCTCGGCAGCCTCGCGCTCGCCGTCGTCGGCGTGTTCGTCGGGGCGCAGTACGACGTGCTCTCGCGCGTCGCCCTGCCGGCGCTGCCGGCGAGCCTCGACCAGGTGACGTGGAGCGCGGTCGTCGCCGTGGCCGCCGCGGTGCTCGGCACGCTGCTCGCGGCCGCGCTCGGCGGGAAGGCCGGCGAGGGCTTCCACCGCCGCGTGGACCGCGCCGCCGCCGACGCCCTGTAGGACCGGCCGCGCTGACGGCCCCGTCGCCGTCGCCGGGGCCGTCGGCGGGCCGGCGGGGCTCAGTCGCCCAGCTCGGCGGGGCCCTCCACCGGGTCCATGCCGAGCTGCGCCGCGACCTCGCCCATGACGTCCTGCACCACGATGGTGTCGGCCAGGGGCATGACCGCGCTCTCCGCGCGCCCCGCCGCGACGCAGTCCGTGACCTCGGCCAGCTCGTGGGTGTAGCCGGTCCCGAGGAACGGCAGCGTGATCGTCTCCGGGTCGCGCCCGTGGCGGTGCAGCACGATCGTCTCGGGGTGGTGGAAGCGCGGCAGCACGTCGATCCAGCCGTCCGTGCCGAAGACGCGCGCCTGCCCGGGCGTCGCGCAGCGCAGCGTCGCGGTCAGCGTCGCGGTGGCGCCGCCGCGGTCGTCGAACCCGAGCAGGACGCTCTCCTCCAGGTCGACCCCGTCGGGGCCGACCACGCCGTGCGCCGCCACGGACGTCGGCGTGCCGAGCACCATCTGCGCGAAGGAGATCGGGTAGACGCCGAGGTCGAACAGCGCGCCGCCGCCCAGGTCCGGGCGCACGAAGCGGTCACCGGGCGTGAGCGGGTTGCGCACGCCGAGGTCGACCTGGACGGACCGGACCTCCCCCACCGCCCCGTCGGCGAGCAGGGCGCGCATCCGCGCGACGGCGGGCAGGAACCGCGTCCACATCGCCTCCATCGCGAAGACGCCCGTCTCGGCGGCGACCGCGGCCACCTCGCGGGTGGCGGCCGGCGTCACCGTGAAGGCCTTCTCGACCAGGACCGCCTTCCCGGCTCGCAGCGCGGCGAGGGCGACGGCCCGGTGCTGCGGGTGCGGCGTCGCGACGTAGAGGGCGTCGACGTCGGGATCGTCGAGGAGGGCGCGGTAGGACCCGTGGGCGCGGGCGATGCCGTGCTCGTCGGCGAAGGCGCGCGCCCGGTCCGCCGACCGCGACGCCACCGCGACGACCTCGGCGCCGGTCACGTGCGGGAAGTCCCCGACGACCTTCGCCGCGATCCGACCCGGCCCGACGATCCCCCACCGCACGGTCACGACGCCTCCTCGCTGACGCTCGTCGGTGCCGCGTCCGACGGTCACCGTGTCTGATGGTGACCTCGCACGCTCGGTCACGCCGCCATCCTGGCCCACCCGGTCCGGCCGACGCCCGGGGACCGCCTCAACCGAGGGCGAGGCGCACGGCGAGGGTCACGACCAGCACGGTCACGACGACCAGGAACACCCGGCGGACGAACCCCGACCCGCGGGCGACGGCCAGCCGCGCCCCGAGCACGGCGCCGCACAGGTTGGCCACCGCCAGCACCGCGCCGAGGCCGAGCAGCACGACGCCCGAGGGCAGGAAGAACACCAGGGCGCCGAGGTTGGTGGCGGTGTTGACCACCTTGGACGTCGCGGACGCCTCGAGGAAGGCGAAGCCGACCAGCCCGACCAGGAAGAACACCAGGAAGGACCCGGTGCCCGGGCCGGCGAGGCCGTCGTAGAACCCGATCGCCGCGCCGCCCGCCGCCATGGCCACGCCCTGCGCGCGGCGGGCGAAGCGGGGCGCGCGCTCGGCGCCGAGCTGCGGGCGCCGCCAGGTGTAGAGGCCGACGGCCACGAGCGCGACGAGCACCACCCCCGTCAGCACCCGGGACGGCAGCTGCGCCGCGAGCAGCGCACCCCCGACCGCGCCGGCGAACGCGGCGCCGGCCATCGGCAGCACGTGGCCGCGGTCGAGGGGCACCCGCCGCACGAAGGTGACGGCGGCCGACGCCGTGCCGACCACGGAGGCCAGCTTGTTCGTCGCCACGGAGAAGATCGCGGCTCCCCCGGGCAGCACGACCAGCAGCGCGGAGAGCTGCACGAGGCCGCCGCCGCCCACGATGGCGTCGACCGCCCCGGCGAGCAGGGCCGCGGCGCACAGCGCCAGCAGCGCGGCGGCGCTCACCCCGCCGAAGCCGGGCCAGTCCAGGGGCGTGGTGAGCGCGCTCATCCCGACCGGCTGTCCGGCGTCGAGGCCGGAGCGGCCGGCGGGCGCGGTCGGGGCGGCCGCGTGGGGTCGACCACGGCCGGCCGCCCGGCGACCCGCCGCCCGGTGGTGGTCCCCACGACGTGCACGCCACCCCTTCCTGCCGGCGCGGCCCCCGCGGCCGCGTCCCGGGTGATCCTCTCCCGGGTCGGGACGGGCGCTCCGCGGGGGACGGGGACGTCCGGGATCGGCGCGGTGCCGGCGGGGGCGGGCCGCCGCCACGCTCGCCCCGTGCCGACCCGTCCACGGGCGCTGCTAGCATGGATGGCCGAGAGCCCGGCGTCGCAGCGCCATCCCCCGCCGCCCGGTGCCTGTCCGTCAGTACCAGCGTGCAGTCCGTCCAGGAAGAACTCGAGGCATTCGCGTGGCCAACATCAAGTCCCAGATCAAGCGGGTCAAGACCAACGAGAAGCGCCGGCAGCGCAACAAGTCGGTCCGCTCGTCCGTCCGGACGGCCGTGCGCCGCTTCCGCGAGGCCGTGGAGGCCGGCGACACCGAGAAGGCCACCGAGCTGCAGCGCGCCGCGGCCCGCGCCCTGGACAAGGCGGCCAGCAAGGGCGTCATCCACCGCAACCAGGCGGCGAACCGCAAGTCCGCGATGGCCAGGCGGGGCACCGCGGCCTGAGCACGGCCGCCCTGGGCGGCGTCTCCCGCACAGGAGGCGCCGCCGACGCGTCCCGGGGATCATGCCGCGGGGCCGTCAGCCGCGCAGCTCCCGGGCCGCGCACATCCGCAGCACGGCCCGCTCCAGCGCGTAGCCCGCGTCCGGCGCCGCGCCCTTGACGTCGGCGTTCGCCGTCGCGGCGGCGGCGACCGCGACCACGAGCCCCTCCGGTCGCCACGCGCGGACCTGCGCCTGCGCCTTGCGGATCTTCCACGGCGGCATGCCGAGGCTGCCGGCGAGCCGGTTCGGGTCGCCGCGGCCGGCCGAGCCGACCTTGGCCAGCGTCCGGACGGCGTCGGCCAGCGCGTCCGCGACCAGCACCGGTGGAACGCCCAGCACGAGCGCCCAGCGCAGTGCCTCGAGCGCACCCGTCCGGTCGCCCGCCACGACCTTGTCCGCCACGGCGAAGCCCGTCGCCTCGGCGCGCCCGCGGTGGTAGCGGCGCACGGTCTCGGCGTCGACGGTCCCGCCGGTGTCCGCCACCAGCTGCGCCGCCGCCGACGCGAGCTCCCGCAGGTCCGTCCCCACCGCCTCGACGAGCACCCCCACGGCGTCCGCGGCGATCCGGCCGCCGGCCCGCCGCACCTCGCCCCGGACGAAGTCGCCCCGCTCGTCCGGTCGGAGCTTCTCGCACCGCGCCACCTCGGCCCCGGCCCGGCGCAGCGCGTCCGCGAGCGCCTTGTTCCGGGCGCCGCCGGCGTGCTGGACGACCACGGTGATGCCGTCCTCGGGAGCGACGGCGTGCTCGAGCACGGCGGCGGAGGCGTCCTTGCCCGCCTCGTGGGCCGCCTCCAGCACGACCACCCGCGCCTCGGCGAACAGCGACGGGCTCAGCGCGGCGACCAGGTCGGCGGGCGTGACGTCGGCCGTGCGCAGCCGGCGGACCTCGACCTGCGGGTCGGCGGCCCGGGCGGCGGCGACCACGGCCTCGAGCGCGCGGGCGACCAGCAGCTCCTCGTCGCCGAGCACCAGGTGCAGCGGGGCCGGCCCAGCGGGGGATGACGCAGCGGGGGATGGCGCAGCGGGGGACATCCGGTCCATCGTCGCCCATCCGGCCGCCCGGACGTGAGCCACCTCCCAGATGCCGGCGCCCCGCTGGATCCCGGCGGTGCCGTCACGTAACGTCGTGGCCGTCTCCGGCAGGTGCGCGCGAGCGTGCCACGCCGTGCCCGTGCCCGTGGCCGGGTCGGTCACCGCCCGGGGGCACCACAACCGCATATGGCTCATCCAGAGGGGCAGAGGGAACGGCCCGTTGAAGCCCCGGCAACCGGCGTCGCGCGACCATCGTGCGCGGGCGATCACGGTGCCAATTCCGACCCGCGAACGCGGGGAAGATGAGGAGTACTTCCGATGACCCTTGCTGCCGCCTCCCCGACGGCCACCGCCTTCGACCTCGGTCCGGCCCGCGCGCTGTCGTGCCGCGAGTGCGGGCACGAGATCCCGCTGGCACCCGAGTTCGCCTGCCCGCAGTGCTTCGGCCCCCTCGAGGTGGCCTACGACTTCGGCACGGTGACCCGCGGCGACATCGAGTCGGGCCCGCGGTCGATCTGGCGCTACCGCCGGCTGCTGCCCGTGCCCACCGACGTGCAGCGCCACCCCAACACCGAGCCCGGCCTGACCCGCCTGGTCAAGGCGGACCGGCTGGCGGCGGCGCTGGGGGTGCGCTCGCTGTGGGTCAAGGACGACACCGGCAACCCGACGCACTCGTTCAAGGACCGCGTCGTCGCCGTGGCGCTGGCCGCGGCCCGCGAGCTGGGCTTCACCGTGCTGGCCTGCCCGTCCACCGGGAACCTGGCCAACGCCGTGGCCGCCGCGGCGGCCCGCGCCGGGTGGGACTCCGTGGTGCTGGTCCCCTCCTCGCTGGAGCAGGCCAAGATCCTCACCACGGCGGTCTACGACGGCACGCTGCTGGCCGTGGACGGCAACTACGACGACGTGAACCGGCTGGCGACGGAGCTGGCCGCCGAGCACGAGGACTGGGCGTTCGTCAACGTCAACGTGCGGCCCTACTACGCCGAGGGCAGCAAGACGCTGGGCTTCGAGGTCGCCGAGCAGCTCGGGTGGCGGCTGCCCGGGCAGGTCGTGGTGCCGGTGGCGTCGGGCTCCCAGCTGACCAAGGTCGACAAGGGCTTCCAGGAGCTCGGTCGCCTCGGGCTGGTGGAGCCGACGCCGTACCGGGTGTTCGGCGCCCAGGCCACGGGGTGCTCGCCGGTCTCGCGGGCGTTCGCGGAGGGCCACGACGTGGTCCAGCCGGTGCGCCCGGACACGATCGCCCGGTCCCTGGCCATCGGCAACCCGGCCGACGGGCCGTACGTGCTGGACGCGGTGCGGCGCACCGGCGGCGCGATCGCCGACGTCTCGGACGAGGAGGTCGTGGAGGGCATCCGGCTGCTCGCGCGCACGGAGGGCGTCTTCGCCGAGACCGCGGGCGGGGTCACGGTGGCGACGGCGAAGAAGCTGATCGACACGGGCCGGCTCGACCCCGACGCCGAGACCGTGCTGCTGATCACCGGCGACGGCCTGAAGACCCTCGACGCCGTGGCGGACCGGGTGGGCCCGAGCGCGCGGGTGCCGGCCACGACCCGGGCCGTCAAGGAGGCGCTGGCCGCGGGCGGGCGCTGACCACCACCGGCGGCGGCCGCACGGCCGGCGGCGGGGCCGGCCGGGCGGCGCGCGGCGGCCCCGCCGCGGCGCGGGCAGCGGGTCGCCGCGGGCGACGACCTGCAGGGCGCCGCCCGCGACCGTCACGGCCACGTCGCCCGACCGGTCGGTCCGGCGCACCGTCGCGCCGGCCCGGTCGAGCCGGCCGAGCAGAGCGGCGTCCGGGTGCCGGTAGGGGTTGCCGGCGCCCACGCTGACCAGGACGGCGCGCGGGGCGACGGCGGCGAGGAACTCCGGCGAGCTGTAGCGCGAGCCGTGGTGCGGCATCTTGAGCACGTCCGCGTGCAGCGGCACCCGCGCGGCCAGCAGCTGGGCCTGCGCGGCCACCTCGACGTCGCCGCTGAGGAGCACCGTGCCCGCCGGCGTCGTCGCCCGCAGCACGACCGAGCCGTCGTTGACCTGGGTGCCGTCGTCCGGGTCGACGTGCTCGGGCGGGCGCTGCGGGCCGAGCACCTCCAGCGCGAGCGCCGGCCAGCGCAGCCGGGTGCCGGCGACGACGGCGACCACCGCCGCACCCGCCGTCGCCGCCTGGGCGCGAACCCGCTGCAGCGCCACACGGGGTTCGCGGACCGGACCGACCGCGACCGCGGCCACGGCCCGCCCGCGCAGGGCGCCGGCCAGACCGCCGACGTGGTCGGCGTGCAGGTGGCTGAGCACCACCAGCGCCAGCGCGGTGACGCCCAGGCGCCGCAGGCAGGCGTCGACGGGCCCGTCGTCCGGCCCCGAGTCGACCAGCACCGCCCGGCCGGGCTCGCCCGTGGCGAGGACCAGCGCGTCTCCCTGCCCGACGTCGCAGGCGACCACGGACCAGTCCGGTGGCGGCCACCCCGGGCGCACCACGCGCGTCGGCACCCACACCAGCAGCAGCCCGACCAGCGCGGCGAGCAGCAGGACGCGCAGCCGGCGCGCGCGGGCGAGCGCGACGACCGCCAGGGCGAGCGCGGCGAGCAGCAGCGCGCCCGCGGTGCCGGCCGGCCAGGGGACGACGGCGCCCGGCACCGCCGCGGCCCGGTCCGCGACCAGCACGAGCCACCGCACGGCCGGTCCGGCCAGCCAGGCACACCAGGTGGCCGCCGCGGGCGACACCGGGGACACCAGCGCGGCGGCCACGCCCAGCACCGTCGCCGGCGCGACGGCGGGCACCGCCAGCAGGTTCGCCGCCACCGCCACCAGGCTCACCCCGCCGCCGAGACCGGCGATCACCGGCGCGGTCACGAGGCCGGCGGCGGCCGGCACGGCCAGCAGCTCGGCCACACCCGCGGGCACCCCGCGCCGCCGCAGCGCGACGACCCACCCGGGCGCGACCAGCACCAGCGCGGCGGTCGCCAGGACGGACAGCGCGAAGCCCGGGTCAACGGCCAGCGCCGGGTCGACGAACAGCAGCCCCAGGACGGCGACCGCCAGCGTTGGCACGGCCGAGCGGCCGCGCCCGAGCGCGAGGGCGAGCAGGACCACCCCCGCCATGACCGCCGCGCGCTCCACACTCGGCGAGGGCCGTGCGAGCACGACGAACCCGGCCACCGCAGCTGCACCCCCCGCCGCGGCGACCCGCGGATCGGCCCGCAGCAGCCGCAACAACCCCAGCACCGCCCCCGCGACGATCGCCAGGTTCGCTCCCGACACGGCGGTGAGGTGCGTGAGGCCGGCGGTGCGGAAGTCGGCGTCCACCTCGGCGGGCAGCCCGCGGACGTCGCCCACCGCGAGTCCGGGCAGCAGTCCGGCCGGCGCCGGCGGCAGCGCCTCCGCGGCCGCCGCGCGCAGCCCGTCCCGCAGCGCGCCCGCGCCGGTCTGCCACCACGGCGGGGCGGCCACCTCCCGCGGTGCCCCGCGGACCCGCAGGACGGCGACGGTGAGGTCCGCGCGCGTGGCGGGCGCGAGCAGGCCGTCGGCCGTCAGCGCCTGCCCGGGCAGCAGGGTCGCCCAGCCCGCGGCCGGCGCGAGCAGCAGCACGCGCCCGCCGCCCCGCCACCGCCGCCCACCCACCTCGGCGCCCGTCACCGTCGCCGGGACGACGACCTGCGAGGCGCCCGGCCCCGCGGCCCGCACGGCCCGCGGGTCGTCGCGCACCACCACCTCCAGGGTGGCCGCCGCGCCGTGCGCGGCCCCGGACCGGAGCGGGTGCTCGCGGGCCGCCAGCGTCGCCGCGGCGACCAGCAGGCCGGCCGCGGCCGCGCACCCGGCCACGGCGACGAGCCCCCACCCACCCCCGCCGCTGCCCCGGCGAACCGCCACCGCCACCAGGACGACCCCGGCGAGGGCGACGCCGGCACCCGCGACCGGTCCCGCGCCCAGCCCGAGCAGCACGACGGCCCACACCGCCGCCGCGGCGGGCACCAGCCGCAGGTCCGGCGGGGCCACCGGGTCCACGACCTCCGGCTCCACGGCTGCCGCACCCGCGCCCCGCGCACCCGCGCGCCCCGGACCCACGGCGCCCGGACCGGCGCTCCGCCGACCCGCGTCCCCCGGGTCGCCGCCGGCGGCCGGCCCCGCGGCCGCGCCCGTCGTCCGGCGCCCCCCGGTGCCGCCACCACTCCCGGGCCGGACCGGGGGCGCCGGCCGCCCCACCGCCCTCACACCCGCACCAGCCCGCGGAGCTGGCCGAAGCGGCGCTCCCCGATGCCCTCGACCTCGCGCAGCTGCTCCACGGTCGCGAAGCGGCCGTTGCGGGTGCGCCACTCGACGATCCGCTGGGCCGTCACCGGCCCGACCCCCGGCAGCGCGTCGAGCTGCGCGGCGCTCGCGGCGTTGAGGTCGACCGGTGTCCCGGGCGCCGCCCCTCCCCCGCCACCGCCCCCGGCGGCGGGCGGAGCCGCCACGGCCGGTGCCGCGTCCGCCGCGGGCGCCACCGCCACGGCGACCTGCTCGCCGTCGCCGACCCGGCGGGCGAGGTTGACCCCGCTCAGGTCGGTGCCGGGTAGGGCGCCCCCGGCGGCGTCGAGCACGTCCGCGACCCGCGCCCCCGCCGGCACGCGCACCAGCCCCGGGCGCGCCACCTTCCCGGAGACCGCGACGACCAGCTCGGCCGCCGGCGCCTCGGGAGCCGGACCGGCCGACGGCGCGGGCGCGGGCCCCGGGCCGACGGCCGGTGCCGCGTCCACGAGCGCCGGCAGGGCAGGAACGGGCTGCGGCCGGGGAGCCTGCCACCACACCCCGACGGCGGCCGCGACGGCGGCGACGGCGACCGTCAGCAGCAGGGCGAGCGCCCCCGGACGGCCCGGGTCGAGCCGGGCACCCCGCCACGGGGCCGGGAGCCAGCGGGCGAGGACCCGCGCCCCGCGGCCGGGCCCGGGTGGGGGCACCAGCGGCAGCGGGACGGTCGGGACGTCGTCGGGCGCGGGCCCCAGGGATCCCGGCGCCGCCCCGGCGCCCACGCCGGCCGGCCCGGTCGCCGGTTCGGTGTCGAGCACCGCGACCAGGCGATCCGGTCCGAGGAGACGGTCCCGACGTGCCATGGGCGGGACGCTAGGAGCGCCGCCGCCGGGACCGGAACCCCCACCGCGGACCTGTGGACGGACGACGCGCCATGGGGACAACTCCCCCGCCGGGCGCGCGGAGCGGCCCGGTGCCCGACCGGGGGTGCTACGAACGGCTCATGGACCCGTACCGACCGGACGACCCGCCGGGCGCCCCGCGCGCCGGGGGACCACCACGATCCCGAGCAGGCCGGTCCCGGCGTGCGCCCCGATCACGGCGCCCACCTCCGACACCAGCAGCCGGGCGACCCGCGGCAGGCGTTCGCGCAACCGGACCGCCAGCTCCTCGGCGCGGTCCGCCGCGCCGAGGTGGTGAACGGCCAGGTCCGCCGGGCCGTCGCCGGCCGCGCGGACGGCGAGCTCCACCATGCGCTGGGCGGCCCGCGCCGTCGTCCGCACCTTCTCCAGCGGCACGATCCGTCCCTGGGCGACGTGCAGCAGCGGCTTCACCGCCAGCGCGTTGCCCACCAGCGCCGCCGCGGCGCCGAGGCGACCCCCGCGGAGCAGGCGGTCCAGCGTGTCGACGCAGAAGAACACCCGGCAGCGCGCGGCCACGTCGGCGGCCGCGTCCTCGACCGCCGCCCCGTCGGCCCCGTCCCCCGCCGCGTCCGCCGCCGCGAGCACCGAATAGCCCAGGCCCATGGCCATCGCCCGCGAGTCGACCACGCGGACCCGGCCGGGTCCGACCTCCTGCGCCGCCAGCCGCGCGGCGTCCCACGTGCCGGACAGCTCCCGCGACAGGTGCACCGACACCACCTCGGCGGCACCCGCGGCCAAGGCCGTGCGGTAGGTGGCCGCGAACTCCGCCGGGGCGGGTCGGGAGGTCTGCACCACCGTCCGCCGGTCCGCCAGCGCGGCCGAGACGGCGGAGGCGTCGATGTCGACCCCCTCCCGTCCGACCCGCTCCCCCAACCGCACCTCGAGCGGGACGACGCGGATGCCGCGCGCCTCCGCGAGGCCGACCGGGAGGTAGGCGGTGGAGTCGGTCACGACGGCGACGGACACGGCCCGGACACCGACCTACGCACCGACCTGGACACCGACGTTGTAGCCCGCGAGCCGCCACTGCGGGTGGTCGCTGCGCCGGGCCAGCACCGCCCAACGGCAGTTGCCGAGGCCGCCGAAGGCGGGCCACGTCGACGTCGGCAGCTCCATCAGCCCGGTCACCAGACCGGCGATCAGCCCACCGTGCGCGACGAGCAGGACGGTGGTGGCCGAATCCTCGTCGGCGAACTCGGCGTCCAGCTCGTCCACCACCGGACGGGCGCGGGCCACGACCGCGACCCGGGACTCGCCGCCGGGCGGCGCCCACTCGGGGTCGGACCGCCACGCCACGATCGCCCCCGGGTCGAGGCGCTCGATCTCGTCGACGGTGCGGCCCTGCCAGCGCCCGAGGTGCGTCTCGCGCAGCCGGGCGTCGAACTTGACCGGCAGGCCGCACGCCGCACCGACGACCTCGGCGGTGTCCGCGGCCCGGCGCAGGTCCGAGCTGACCATCCGGTCCGGA
>DASVUG010000019.1:0-5118 GCA_036387155.1 Pseudonocardia sp.
CCGACGGTCTACTCGGTGCGCACCGTCGTCCTCGCCCCCGGCGAGGTCCTCGGCTGGCGGCGCCACCCGGGCACCGAGATGGCGGTGGTCCGCTCCGGCGCGGTGACGCTGCGCCGCCAGGGCGCGTGCGGCCCCGTCGCCTACGCCTCCGGGCAGGCCCTGTTCGTCGGCGACGCCGTGCCGCACCGGATGAGCAACGAGGGTTCCGTGCCCGCGGAGCTGCTGGTCACGATGCTGCTGGCCCCGGACGCACCGGAGAGCACGGACACCGCCGCCGCGTGCGCGTCGGGCTGACCGCCCGCGCGAGGAGTGCCGCACCGGCCGCGGATGTGGGATCGTGGAGGGCGGGGCCGGACCGCGGCCCGCACGGATTCCGGGGAGGGCCGGCAGGGCGATGGGCGTCAAGATCGTCACGGGGGCCGACAGCCGTACCTGGTCCGTCCGGCGCAACGTCGAGTGGCGGCCGCCCCCCACGGGCGACGAGTTCGAGCACGACGTCGACGGCGGCCGCGGCGCGATCGTGCTGATCGCCTCCGCGCTCGCCCTGTTCTGGATGGTGCTGTTCCTCTGGGCGCCGACGCAGGTGCACGTGCCGTGGTACCTGCTGCTCGTGGCGCTGGGCGTCGCGCTGATCTTCCCCGTCCGCTGGGTGACGCGGCGGCCCCAGACGCTCGTCGCCGAGACCACCGGCGACCTGCGGGCCGGCATGGAGCCGGAGCGCTGGGTCGGCCTGGTGCGCGGGCGGGCGCGCGCGAACGAGGAGACGCGGGTACTGGTCCGCAACCTCAAGACCCGCGGCGTGCCGGGCTACGGCGACAGCCCGCTCCAGAAGGTCAATTAGGGAATCGCGCTCCTGAATGCCTGAGCTACCCGAGGTCGAGGCGCTGGCCCACCACCTGCGCGAGAACGCGCTGTACCGGCCCGTCGCGCGGGTGGACGTGGCGAGCATGAGCGTGCTGAAGACCTTCGACCCGCCGGTGTCGGCGCTGGTCGACCGGGTCGTCACCGGTGCCGCCCGGTACGGGAAGTTCCTGGCGGTCGAGTTCCTGGACCGGCCGGACGCGCCCCTGCACCTGGTGACCCACCTGTCGCGCGCCGGCTGGCTGCGCTGGCACGCCACCGCGTCGACGGTCCCGCCCAAGCCCGGCCGCGGGCCGCTCGCCCTGCGCGTGCACCTCGACACCGTGGGCGGCCCGGGCTTCGACCTCACCGAGGCCGGCACGCAGAAGCGCCTGTCGTGCTACCTCGTGGCCGACCCGCAGGAGGTCCCCGGCGTCGCCCGGCTCGGCCCGGACGCGCTCGCGCTCTCGTTCGGCGAGCTGCGGGAGCTGCTGACCGGGCGCACCGAGCGGATCAAGACGCTGCTGACCGACCAGCAGGTGATCGCCGGCATCGGCAACGCCTACAGCGACGAGATCCTGCACACCGCGCACCTGTCGCCGTACGCGGTGGCGGGGCGGCTGAAGCCCGAGCAGGTCGACGCGCTGCACGCCGCCCTGCACGCCGTGCTCACCGACGCCGTGGCCCGCTCGGTCGGCCACGGCGCCGCGACGCTGAAGGGCGAGAAGCGCTCCGGCCTGCGCGTCCACGCCCGCGCGGGGCTGCCCTGCCCGGTGTGCGGGGACGTCGTCAGGGAGGTCTCCTTCGCCGACAGGTCGTTCCAGTACTGTCCCGGCTGTCAGACCGGCGGCCGACCGCTCGCCGACCGCCGCCTGTCCCGCCTGGTGAGGTAGGGGGTCCGTGGACGTCCTGCTGGGGTTGCCCCCGCTGCTGGTGCTGGCGGCCGGCGTGGTGCTCGGGCTGCTGGTGGCCACCGGGGTCTACCTGGTCGCCCGCGGCCGCCGCAACACCTCGGCCACCCCGCTGGAGAAGGCCACGTTCGGCACCCTGCACACCGTCGCCCTCGCCGCGCCGGCGCTGCGCGAGGGCCTGTCGGCGTCGTCGGCCGCGTTCGCCCTGCCCTACCTGCGCACCCTGCTCGACAACCCCGCGCTGGCCATGACGGACAACCGCGGCCAGGTCCTCGCCTGGGACGGCGACGCCGACCACCACGAGCCCGACGTCGTGGCGCTCGCGGACGAGGTGGTGCGCACGGGGCGCCAGCAGGTGCTCTCCCACGCCAGCATCCAGTGCGACCGCGCGGACTGCGAGGTGCGCGGCATCGTCGTGGTGCCGCTCGAGACCGACGGCGCGATCGTGGGCACGCTGGCCGCGTTGACGAACCTGACCGCGGGCCCGGTGCTGCTGCGGGCCACCGCGGAGGTCGCGCGCTACGTGTCCAGCCAGCTGGAGCTGGCCGAGCTGGACGAGTCGCGCGCCCGGCTGAACCGCGCGGAGGTCCGGGCGCTGCGGGCGCAGATCTCGCCGCACTTCGTCTACAACGCGCTCACCACGATCGCCTCGTTCATCCGCACGGATCCGGTCCGCGCCCGCGAGCTGCTCATCGAGTTCGCCGACTTCACCCGCTACTCGTTCCGCGCCGCCGGCGAGTACACGACGCTGTCCGACGAGCTGACGAACATCGAGCGCTACATCCGGCTCGAGAAGGCGCGGTTCGGCGACCGGCTCAACATCAAGCTGCAGATCGCGCCCGAGGTGCTGTCGGTGGTGCTGCCGTTCCTCGCGCTGCAGCCCCTGGTGGAGAACGCCGTGCGGCACGGCCTGTCGGGCAAGCCGAACGGCGGCACGATCACCCTCACCGCCGAGAACGCCGGCGCCGAGTGCGTGATCATCGTGGAGGACGACGGGGTGGGCATGGACCCGTCGCGGCTGACCGAGGACCTCGACGACGCGCACCTGTCCGGCGCGCACGTCGGGCTGGGCAACGTCGACGACCGCATGCGCTCGGCGTTCGGCGACGACTTCGGCCTGGTGGTCGACACCGCCCTGGGCCACGGCATGAAGATCACCCTGCGCGTCCCGAAGTTCCGGGTCGGCATCCGCGTCTAGCGGCCGGCCCCGGAGGGTCGATCACCACCCCGGGGGCGGGGAGCGCCTACCGTGGGCGCATGAGCGTTGTCCCGTTCCCCGAGCGGCTCACCGAACGGATCTCCGCGCGCCTGCCCGGCCGGCTCGGCGGGTCCGACCGCCCCGTGATCCCGCTGGTCCGGCTGCAGGGCGTGATCACCGCCGTGAGCGGTCCCGCGCCCCGCTCGGTGATCAACTCGGCGACCACCGAGAAGGTCCTCGAGCGCGCGTTCGACCGCGGGCCGCTGGCCGCCGTCGCGCTGCTGATCAACTCCCCGGGCGGCTCGCCCACTCAGTCGGCGCTGGTCGCCGACCGCATCCGCGGGCTGGCCGGCGAGCACGGGGTCCCGGTCCTGGCGTTCTGCGAGGACGTCGCGGCCTCGGGCGGCTACTGGCTCGCCTGCGCCGCGGACGAGATCTTCGCCCACCCCACGTCGATCGTCGGCTCGATCGGCGTGGTGAGCCAGAGCTTCGGGCTCGAGGGGCTGCTGACGCGCATCGGCGTCGAGCGCCGCCTCTACACCGCCGGCGAGGCCAAGGCGCGGCTCGACCCGTTCCTGCCCGAGAAGGCCGAGGACGTGGCGTGGCTGCGCGGCCTGCAGGACCAGCTCCACGCGCTCTTCCGCGAGTGGGTGACCGCGCGCCGCGGGGACCGGCTGGCCGCGGCCGCGGAGCAGGGCGTCGAGCTGTTCAACGGCGAGGTCTGGACGGGCGCCCGGGCCGTGGAGCTCGGCCTGGTCGACGGGCTGGGCACCGCCCGCGGCGTGCTCGGCGAGCGCTTCCCGGACGCCGAGCTGGTGGCGGTGGACGGGCGCCGCCCCCTGCTCGCCCGCCTCGGCCTGGCGGCGTCCACGCGATCACCAGGCGATCTTCTGACGGCCGTGGCCCAGGCGGCTGAGATCCGTGCGGCGTGGGCACGGTACGGTCTCTAGCTCGTGGTGTCCGGCCGGTCGTCGAGGGTGATCCCCTCGCGCGGCGGCCCTGGCACTCGCGCCGTTTCGCAGTCACCATAGTCGGCGGAGCCGGACGGAAGATCACCGGCACCCCGGGAGCCGGACATGCAGGATGAGGAGATCGTGGACGGTAACGAACACCCCGGTGGCCTGGTCGTCCTCGCGGTCGACGACGAGCACCCGGCCCTCGAGGAGCTCGCGTACCTGCTCGGCGAGGACTCGCGGGTGGGCACCGTGCTCAAGGCCTCCGACGCCACGGACGCCCTGCGCATCCTGAACAGCCGCCAGGGCGTGCGCGAGGCGGCGTCGGCGGCCCCGGGCGCCCGGCCCGGCCTCGGCCCGATCCACCCCGCGACGGGCACCCGCATCGCGGAGCGCACCGACGTCGAGGTGGTGTTCCTCGACATCCGCATGCCCGGCCTGGACGGCCTGGAGCTGGCCAAGGTGTTCAAGTCGATGGCCCAGCCGCCGTCGGTCGTGTTCGTCACCGCCCACGACGACCGCGCCGTCGACGCCTACGAGGTCGGCGCCGTGGACTACCTGCTCAAGCCGGTGCGCACGGACCGGCTCACCTCCTCGATCGACCGGGTGCTGGCCAACCGGGCGGTCAGCACCGTCGAGCCGGTGCGCGACGAGGGCGGCGAGGACGAGGTGATCCCGGTCGAGCTGGCCGGCACCACCAAGCTGGTCCCGCGCTCGGCGGTGCGCTACGTCGAGGCCCAGGGCGACTACGCCCGCCTGCACACCCACGACGGAAGCCACCTCGTGCGGATCCCGCTGTCGGTGCTGGAGGACCGCTGGCGCGACGCCGGCTTCGTCCGCATCCACCGCTCGTTCCTGGTGTCGCTGCCGCTCGTCACCGAGCTGCGGCTGTCCGGGTCGGGCTACGTCGTGCGGGTCGGCAGCGGGCCGGACTGCGCGGAGCTGCCGGTCAGCCGCCGCCACACCCGCGAGCTCAAGGACCGCCTGGTCCGCGCCACGAAGCAGGCGTGGAGCCAGCGGTGACCCCTACGGGGCCCGCGGGACGGTGCACCCTTCCGTGTCCGCGGTCCCCGTTGCGCGTCCCCGCTCGACCGGGTACCCCCGCCCCGGGGTGGTAACGGTGTCGCCCCTTTCCGTCGAGGGATCAGTCGTGAACCAGGTCGCGGGTCCACCGCCGGCGGGCGGGGCAACGCGCCCGCGGCGTCGCCGCCCGGAC
>DASVUG010000020.1:0-8194 GCA_036387155.1 Pseudonocardia sp.
ACCTCGCCGCGCAGCCGGCCCGGAACCTCCAGCACGCCCTCGTCGGGCACCGTCGTCGGCGTGCGCAGCAGCTCGCCGATGCGGCGCAGCCCGATCCGCGCCTGCTGGTAGCCGTCGAAGACCTGCGAGAGCTGCTGGACGGGGGCGAAGAACAGGCCCATGTAGATGAGGAACGCGGTGAGCACGCCGGGGCTCAGCACCCCGCTCGCGACGCGCGCCGCGCCGACGCCGAGGACCGCGGCCGCGGCCAGGTCGCTCAGCAGCTGCACGGCCGGGAAGAACGTGGCGATGTAGCGCTGGGCCCGCAGGCGGGAGGCGCGGTAGGCGAGGCTGCGGTCGGTGAAGACCGCGGCGCTGCGCTCCTCCCGGGTGAACGCCTGGGCCACCCGCACGCCGCTGACGTTCTCCTGCAGGTCCGCGTTCACGACGGCCACCCGCTCGCGGGCCTCGGCGTAGGCGCGCGAGGACAGCGCCCGGAACCACAGCGTCGCCGCGACCAGCAGCGGGAGCCCGGAGAGGGCGACCAGCGCCAGCTCGAGGTCGGTGACCAGGAGCGCGACCGCGATCCCGACGACGACGATGACGCTGAGCACGGCCTCGGCGAGCCCGGTCTGCAGGAAGGTCGACATCGACTCGACGTCGGTGGTGAGCCGGGTCATGATCCGGCCGGACAGCTCGCGCTCGTAGTAGTCGAGGCCGAGCCGCTGCAGGTGCGCGTAGCTGCGCACGCGCAGCAGGTACAGCAGGCTCTCGCCGGTGCGGGCCGTCACGACGGTGCGCACCGCGACGGCGAACCAGAGCACCACGACCAGGCCGAGGCCGAGCAGCACGGCGTCGCGCAGGACCGTCGGGGACCCGCCGACGATGCCGGCGTCGACGGCGTAGCGGGCGACGGCCGGTAACCCGAGGATGCCCAGCGCGTCCAGGCCGAGCAGCAGGACCGTCAGCGCGAGCAGCCCGCGCACCGGGCGCAGCAGGCGGCCGAGGCGGAAGTCGGGGTCGGGCGCCGTCGGGTCCTCACCGCCCAGCCGCGGGACGTCGACGGCGGGCGGGAGGGCCGCGACGGCGGCGAGCAGCTCCGGCGTGGCGGGCGTGCCGCCGGCCCAGTCGCCCATCGGGCCGCCGCCCCCGCCGGCCCCCCGGGTGGCGCCGTCGGGCCCGGGGCGGGCCGCGGTCGCCGCAGCCGGCCACAGCGCGGGGGTGACCCCGTCGGGGCCGGGGCCGTCGGGGTCGGCACCGTGCGGGGTGCCCGCCGGGACCGGGGCGGCCGCGGCGGCCCCCCCGACGGCGGGGTCGGCGGAGCGCAGCGCCGGGGTGAACAGCTCCCGGAAGAGCGCGTTGCGCTCCAGCAGCTCGGCCTCGGTGCCGACGTCGACGACGCGCCCGCCGTCCAGCACGGCGATCCGGTCGGCCAGGGCCAGCGTCGAGCGCCGGTGGGCCACCAGCAGGGTCGTGCGGTCCGCCGTGAGCGCGCTCAGGGTCTCGTGGATGGCGGCCTCGGTCGCGGTGTCCACCGCGGAGGTCGCGTCGTCGAGCACCAGGACCCGCGGGTCGGTCAGCACGGCGCGGGCCAGCGCGATGCGCTGGCGCTGCCCGCCCGACAGCGTCAGCCCCCGCTCGCCGACCATGGTGTCGTAGCCGTCGGGCAGGCCCTCGACGAACGCGTCCACCTGCGCGGCCGCGGCGGCGGCGCGCACCTGCTCGTCGGTGGCGTCGGGCCGGCCGTAGGCGATGTTGGCCCGCACGGTGTCGGAGAAGAGGAACGCCTCCTCGAACACCATGCCCAGCGCGGCGCGCAGGTCGGCCAGCCGCAGGTCGGTCAGCGGCACGTCGCCCAGGCACACCCGTCCGGCCTGCGGGTCGTAGAAGCGGGCCAGCAGCAGCGTCACCGTCGACTTGCCCGAGCCCGCCGGCCCGACGAGCGCGACGGTCTCCCCCGGCTCGACCCGCAGCGACAGGCCGTCGAGCACCGGCTCGCGGCCGGCGTAGCCGAAGCGCACGCCGTCGAGCGCGACCGCCAGCGGCCCGGTCGGCAGCGGCGCGGGCCGCGGCGGGTCCACGATCTCCGGCTGCGCGTCGACCAGGTCGTACACCCGCTCGACGGCGGCGCGGGCCAGCTGCCCGGCGACGACCAGCGCACCGATCATCCGGGCCGGCCCGACGAGCTGGGTCACGTAGGTGGTGAACGCGAGGAAGGTGCCGAGGCTGATCGAGCCCTGCAGCGCCAACCACCCGCCGAAGCCGATCACCCCGACCTGCCCGAGCGTCGGCAGCGCGAGCAGCGCCGGGTTGAGCCGCGCGGTCAGCCGGGCCGCCCGCAGCCGCTCCGCGAAGAGCGTCCGGGCCCGGTCCCGCAGCGCGGCGACCTCGCGGCCCTCCTGCCCGAACCCCTTGACGACCCGGACGCCGGTGACGGTCTCCTCGACCTGCTGGGCGACGTCCGCGGCCGACTGCTGGGCCGACCAGGTGGCGGGGAACAGGGTGCGGCGGCTACGGACGGTGACCAACATCGCCACGGGGAGGACGATCAGGACGACGAGCGTGAGCAGCGGCGAGAGCCACAGCATCGCCGCCACCGACGTGATCACCAGCGACGCCGTGCCGACGGTGAACGGCACCATCGACAGGAACCCCTGCACCATCTGGAGGTCGCTGATGGCGCGGGAGGCGACCTGGCCGGTGCGCAGCGCGTCCTGGCGCTCGCCGTCGAGCCGGGCGACGGCGTCGAAGACGCGCCGGCGCAGGTCGTGCTGGACGTCCAGCGACAGCCGCCCCGCGGCGTAGCGGCGCACGAACGACGAGCCGTACTGCGCGAGGGCGAGCGCGACGAGGCCCGCGACGACGGGCAGGAGGGCGGCGGTGGACCCGGCGACCGCGTCGTCCACGACGACGCGGACGAGCAGCGGCCCGAGCGCGCCGAGGCCCACCCCGACCACGGACGACACGAGGGCCGCGACCGTGGCGCCGGGGTGGCGCAGGCAGGCGCGCGCGAGGCGGCGGATCCACCCCCGTCGGACGGAAGAACTACGGGGGGACTGCACCGCTCCACGTTACGCCGCGAACGGTCCGGCTCGGGGCGGCCCGGCCCCGCGGGCGAGCACTCAGCGTGAGCAACCCACACTGGGGTGCGGACCTGCCGTCGAGACCGGGGAGCGTGAGGGTGCTGGAGCCGGCCGTGCGGACCGCCGACCGACCGCTGGGGCCCGACCAGTACCGCTACGTCGCGACGCGGGGGTGGTGGCTGGGCAGCTTCGCCACCTCCGACGGGCTGCTGCTGCACCTGACCGAGCAGTGGGTGCGCCAGTGGATCCCGGCGCGGCCGGAGCGGGACTGGCTGCTCGACCGGGCCGTCACCGGACGCGTCCGGTGGCTGACGGGCTCGGCGGCCGAGGCCGAGGCGGAGGGCTTCGACCTGGCCGACGCCGTCCCGACGGGCCACTACCGGGCCGCGCACGGCGACTTCTACGCCGCGCTCGACGGGCCGCGCCGCCGTCCGGGCAGCTGGCACGCCCCCACCCCGGAGTTCCTCGCCCGGCTCCCGCGCGACCCGGAGGCGCTGCTGGCCCGCCTGCGCGCGGACGGGCCGGAGGGCCGCACGGCGTCCCAGCCGTTCGCCCGGGCCGTCGGCGCGCTGCGCAGCGGGCTCGTCCCGGCCGACCTGCGGGCGGTGCTCTACGGCACGCTCGTCACGCTGCCGGCGGTCTCGGTCAAGGACCAGGTCACCGACCTCGACGGCAACACCCGCCTGGCCCTGGTGCACGACGACGGGCCCACCCGCACCGAGCTGCTGATCGACCCGGCCGACGGCCGGTTCGCCGGGGAGTGCGACACGCTGCGGACGCCCTCGCGCCTGGGCCTGGCCACCGGCACGGTCGTGCTGTGCACCACGGTGAGCGACGCCGTCGTCGACGCCCTCGGGGACCTGCCCCGGTGAGCGGGCTGAACCGATCCCGGCACCGGTTCCGCTCCGGAACGGGCGAATCGGACGACCGGAGGGCAGTGCCCCGACGTAGCCACGGAGGCTAGCCTGGAAACAGGTTTTCCGACGAGCGACGACGACGCGATCCGATCAAGGCGGTCTCCAGCGTGTCCAGCAGTAGTACCACCGGCCAGGCGGGCCAGTTCGGCCCGAACGAGTGGCTCGTCGAGGAGATGTACCAGCGGTTCCTCGACGACCCCGACGCGGTCGACCCGGCCTGGCACGACTTCTTCGCCGACTACCGGCCCGGCGACGGCGAGGGCGACGGCTCCGACGCGCCCGCCGACGCCGAGCGCAACGGCGCGGCGAAGGGCGCCACCCCGCCCGGCGGCCGCACCGCCCCGGACCGCGGAGCCGCCGGCACCGCCGCCGCGCCCGCCCCCACGAACGGCCACACCGCCCGCAACGGCACCGCGCCCGCTCCCGCCACGCCGGCCCCCGCGAAGGCTGCTTCCGAGAAGGCCGCGTCCCCGAAGCCGGCCGCCGCGAAGGCGGCGCCCACCCGGGACGCGCCGGCCGAGGACGCGCCCGCGAAGGCCGCGCCGAAGCCGGCGCCCGAGAAGCCCGCCGCCGGCAGCACCACCCAGGCCGCCCGCCCGGGCGCGGCCGACCACGACGGCACCGCCGCCCCGCTGCGCGGCGCCGCCTCCCTCGTCGTGAAGAACATGCAGGCCTCGCTGGAGGTGCCCACCGCCACCAGCGTGCGCGCGGTGCCCGCGAAGCTGCTCGCCGACAACCGCGTCGTCATCAACAACCAGCTGCGCCGCACCCGGGGCGGCAAGATCTCCTTCACCCACCTCATCGGCTTCGCGGTCGTGCGGGCCCTGGCCAGCTACCCGGTGATGAACCGGCACTTCACCGAGGTCGACGGCAAGCCCGCGGTGGTCACCCCCGAGCACGTCAACCTGGGCCTGGCCATCGACCTGCCCGGCAAGAACGGGCAGCGCTCGCTCGTCGTCGTGTCGATCAAGGGCTGCGAGGAGATGAACTTCGCGCAGTTCTGGTCGGCCTACGAGGCCGTCGTGCACAAGGCCCGCACCGGGGCGCTGACGGCGGAGGACTTCGCCGGCACCACGATCTCGCTGACCAACCCGGGCACGCTGGGCACGAACCACTCGGTGCCGCGGCTGATGACGGGCCAGGGCACGATCATCGGCGTCGGCGCGATGGAGTACCCCGCCGAGTTCCAGGGCGCCAGCGAGGAGCGGCTCGCCGAGATCGGCATCAGCAAGATCATCACGCTGACCTCGACGTACGACCACCGGATCATCCAGGGCGCGGAGTCCGGGGAGTTCCTGCGCCGGGTGCACCAGCTGCTGCTCGGCGGCCCCACCGGCGACGGCCCGGGCTTCTACGACGAGATCTTCACCGCCCTGCGGGTGCCCTACGAGCCGGTCCGGTGGGTGCAGGACATCCCCGAGGGCGCGGTCGACAAGACCGCCCGGGTGATCGAGCTGATCGACGCCTACCGCACCCGCGGGCACCTCATGGCCGACACGGACCCGCTGAACTACCGCCAGCGCCGCCACCCCGACCTGGACGTGCTCAGCCACGGCCTGACGCTGTGGGACCTCGACCGCTGCTTCGCCACGGGCGGCTTCGGCGGCCGGGCGCACATGAAGCTGCGCGACGTGCTGGGCCTGCTGCGCGACTCCTACGTCCGCACGATCGGCACCGAGTACATGCACATCGCGGACCCGGAGCAGCGCGCCTGGCTGCAGGAGCGCATCGAGGTGCCGCACCAGAAGCCGCACGTCGTCGAGCAGAAGTACATCCTGGCCAAGCTGAACGCCGCCGAGGCCTTCGAGACGTTCCTGCAGACCAAGTACGTCGGGCAGAAGCGGTTCTCCCTGGAGGGCGGCGAGACCGTCATCCCGCTGCTGGACGCCGTCCTCGACAAGGCCGCCGAGCACGAGCTGGACGAGGTCGTCATCGGCATGCCGCACCGCGGCCGGCTCAACGTGCTCGCCAACATCGTCGGCAAGCCGATCAGCCAGATCTTCCGGGAGTTCGAGGGCAACCTGGACCCGGGGCAGGCGCACGGCTCGGGCGACGTCAAGTACCACCTGGGCGCCGAGGGCAAGTACTTCCGCATGTTCGGCGACGGCGAGACGACGGTGTCGCTGGCGAGCAACCCGAGCCACCTGGAGGCCGTGGACCCGGTGCTGGAGGGCATCGTCCGCGCCAAGCAGGACCTGCTCAACCGCGGCGAGGGCGACGGCGGCTACTCCGTCATGCCGCTGATGCTGCACGGCGACGCGGCGTTCGCCGGGCAGGGCGTCGTGGCCGAGACGCTGAACCTCGCGCTGCTGCGCGGCTACCGCACCGGCGGCACCGTGCACGTCGTGATCAACAACCAGGTCGGGTTCACCACGGCGCCCGAGGCGTCGCGCAGCTCGCAGTACTGCACCGACGTCGCCAAGATGATCGGCGCGCCGGTGTTCCACGTGAACGGCGACGACCCGGAGGCGTGCGTCTGGGTGGCCAAGCTGGCGGTGGACTACCGCGAGCGCTGGCACAACGACGTCGTGATCGACATGATCTGCTACCGGCGCCGGGGCCACAACGAGGGCGACGACCCGTCGATGACGCAGCCCACGATGTACGACGTCATCGACGCCAAGCGCAGCGTCCGGAAGATCTACACCGAGTCGCTGATCGGCCGCGGGGACATCTCCGTCGAGGAGGCCGAGCACGCGCTGCGCGACTTCTCCAACCAGCTCGAGCACGTGTTCAACGAGGTCCGCGAGCTGGAGAAGGCCAGCGCCGCGCCCAGCCCGTCGGTCGAGGACGAGCAGCACGTGCCCGCCGACCTGGACACCTCGGTCCCGCTGGAGGTCGTGCACCGGATCGGCGACGTGCACGAGCAGCTGCCGGACGGGTTCACCGTGCACCCGCGCGTGCGGCCGGTGCTGGCCAAGCGCGTGAAGATGTCGCGCGAGGGCGACGTGGACTGGGCCTTCGGGGAGCTGCTCGCCCTGGGGTCGCTGGTGATGCAGGGCAAGCTGGTGCGGCTGTCGGGGCAGGACACCCGCCGCGGCACCTTCGTCCAGCGGCACTCGGTGATCATCGACCGGCTGACCGGCGAGGAGTACGTCCCGCTGCGCCACCTGTCGGACGACCAGGAGCGGTTCCTGCCCTACGACTCGGCGCTGTCGGAGTTCGCGGCCGTCGGCTTCGAGTACGGCTACTCCGTGGCGAACCCGGACTCGCTCGTCCTGTGGGAGGGCCAGTTCGGCGACTTCATCAACGGCGCGCAGTCGATCATCGACGAGTTCATCTCCTCCGGCGAGGCCAAGTGGGGCCAGCGCAGCGACGTCACGCTGCTGCTCCCGCACGGCCTGGAGGGCCAGGGGCCCGACCACTCCTCGGGGCGGATCGAGCGGTTCCTGCAGCTGTGCGCGGAGGGGTCGATGACGGTCGCCCTGCCGTCGGAGCCGGCGAACTACTTCCACCTGCTCCGCCGCCAGGCCCTCGACGGCGTGCGGCGTCCGCTGGTGGTGTTCACACCCAAGTCGATGCTGCGCAACCGCGCGGTGGTCAGCCCGGTGTCCGACTTCACCCAGGGCGGGTTCCGGGAGGTCATCGACGACCCGCGGTACCGCGGTCAGGACGCCCCTGCCGAGGGCGTGACGAAGCTCGTCCTGTGCTCGGGCAAGATCTTCTGGGAGCTGGCGGCGGCGCGCGACAAGAAGGGCGTCGACGACCTGGCGATCGTGCGGCTCGAGCAGCTCTACCCGCTGCCGCACCAGCGCCTGGCCGAGGTGCTGGAGCGCTACCCGAACGCCGACGACGTCCGCTGGGTCCAGGAGGAGGCGGCGAACCAGGGCGCGTGGCCGTTCCTCGGGCTGGAGCTGCCGGAGAAGCTGCCCGAGCGGCTGTCGCGGATCACCCGGGTGTCGCGGCGGCGGATGGCCGCGCCGGCGGTCGGGTCGTCGAAGGTGCACGAGGTCGAGCAGGCCGCCATCGTCGACAAGGCCCTCCGGTGACGGACCGGGCCGCGGCGCGCCGGGGCTGAGGGTGTACGCGACGGACCGGGGCATCGAGGAGCTCGTCGAGCGCCGGGGCGAGGAAACGGTGAGCGTGGAGTGGCTGGCGGACCGGCTGCGCACGTTCGTCGACCTCAACCCGGCGTTCGAGGACGCCGTCGAGCGGGTGGCGAGCTTCCTGGCCCGCGACGACGAGGACGACGAGTAGCGGCCGGTCGGCGTGTCA
>DASVUG010000021.1:0-4225 GCA_036387155.1 Pseudonocardia sp.
GCCGCAAGCCCGAGCCCGAGGTCGCCCCGGCGCCGGTGGAGGCCGCCGAGCTCGACACCCCGCCCGCCGGCCTTCCGCTGTAGCCCGCCCCGACCGCCCCGACCGCGCTCGGCCCCTGCCTGACACTGCTCGGTAGTGCCAGGAAGGCCACCTTCATGCCGTCAGGCGCCGTGAAGGTGGCCTTGCTGGCACGGACGGGCAGGCGGCCCCTCAGCGGTGCTGGCCGGCACGGACGGCCGGTGGCGCCTTCCTGCCGTCCGGGCGCGTGTCAGCGGGCGGCGCGCAGGGCGTAGCGGCGCTCGGCGTAGGCGATGTCGTCGCGCCAGAGCCGCTTGGCTGCCGTCGCCACCAGCGGGCGCACGGCCGCGGCGACGCGGTGCACGTGCCGGAAGCCGGGGCGCGCCGAGTGCGCCACCACCGCCTCGATCACCGCGGTGCGGGGCACGCCGTCGGGGCCGGGGCGCAGCGGCGTCGCGTGCGTCTCCACGACGCTGCCGGCGCCCTCGCCGTCCACGATCTCCATCGTGACGGTGCGCGGGTCCGGGCAGCTGAACTCGGCGTAGACGGGGACGCCGTAGTTGCGCCCGACCGTGAACGTCACCTCGACGAGGAAGCGGTCCTCGGCCGGCGGGCAGTCCACCGGCGGGGCGCTGAGCACGCGCAGCCCGGCGAACGAGTACGGGTGGAACCAGGCGCCGTGCCAGGGGTCGAGCCGGTTGGCCAGCACGTCCTCGGGCTCGCAGCGGCCGATCACGGTGGCGACGGTGGCGAACGCGCCGTCCGGCGGGCGTGGGCCGAGGAACGGGGCGGCGCTCGCCTCGACCCCCTCCTCGCCCAGCCGCACCCACACGAGCACGCCGTCGTCGTGGACGTCGTAGGTCCGCCAGCCGCGGCGGCCGTCGGGCCCGAGCGACATCCCGTGCCAGCGGCAGACCAGCGCGTCGCCGACGACCGGGGCGTCGCAGAGCGCCGCGCCCAGGTGCGGGCAGGCGCCGGGGCCGGCGTGCAGCGCACCCTCCGCCGTCCGCCAGGCCACGACCTCGCGCCCGGCGACCGGCCGCCCGTACGCCTTGCCGGGCCGCACCTCCCGGCTGCCGGCGAGCACGTACCACCCGCCGGACGGGCGCGCCTGCGCCCGGTTCAGCGCGGCCCGGATGATCCCGGGCTTGCAGTCCGCCCAGCTCGGTTCCTGGTCCGCCCACGCCGGGCGGCGCAGCCGGCGCAGCGGGTTGGCCGGGAACGACGACGGCTCGTCCGGCTTGGGGCCGTCCATCGGGACCTCGTTCACCCGGGCAGGCTATTACCACCCGATGGACGTCGCGATCCGGCCCGCGGCGGGCTCACAGCCACTGGTTGCGGCGGAACACGCGGAACAGCAGCAGGCACGCGACCGTCGTGAAGGCCATCAGCGCGGCGAAGCCGTAGTGCTGGCCGAGCCCGGGCATGTACTGGAAGTTCATCCCGTAGATGCCGGCGACCATCGTCGGCACCGACACGATCGCCACCCACGAGGTGATCTTGCGCATGTCCCCGTTCTGCTGCATGGTGATCTTCGCCAGCGCGGCGTCGACCAGCGTCGTCAGCAGCTCGTTGAACGACCCGATGCGCTCGGCGACGGTCACCAGGTGGTCGTCGACGTCGCGGAAGTACGAGCGGACGTCGTGCGGGACCAGCGCGCTGTAGCCCTCGGTCAGCTTGCGCAGCGGCCCGCCGAGGGGCACCACGGCCCGGCGCAGCTCCAGGACCTCGCGCTTCATCGCGTAGATCCGCTCCGCGTCCGGCGCCGAGCGGGGGGTGAAGACCTCGCGCTCCAGCTCCTCGATGTCGTCCTCGATGGCGCCGGTGACCGCCAGGTACCCGTCCACGACGTGGTCCGCGATCGCGTGCAGCACCGTCGAGGGGCCCGCCGCGAGCTGCGCGGCGTCGCCCTCCAGCCGGCGCCGGACGTCCTGCAGCCCGGAGTGGTCGCCGTGCCGCACGGTGATCACGAAGTCGCGGCCGAGGAAGGCCATGACCTCGCCGGTCTCGACGACCTCCTGGCCCCCCGCGTCCCGCCCCGCCGAGCCCTGCCGTGCGCTGCCGCAGTAGCGGACGGTCTTGAGCACCATGAACAGCGTGTCGTCGTAGCGCTCCAGCTTGGGCCGCTGGTGGGCGTGCACGGCGTCCTCGACGGCGAGCTCGTGCAGCCCGAACCCGTCCGCGATGCCGGTGAGCTGCTGCGCGTCGGGCTCGTGCAGCCCGATCCAGACGAAGCCCTCGCCGCGGCGGCGGACCTCGGCCAGCGCGCTCTCGTGGGTGAACCGGCCCGGCAGCCGGACCCCGTCGACGTACACGGCGCAGTCGACGACGTGCGCGGCGGTCGGGAACCCCCGGCGAGGGGTGGCGCGGCCACCGTTCGCGGCGCGCAGGACGGGGCGGAGCGAGGACAGGGCAGGCACGGCGGACCTCCGGGGGTGAGGCGGGGACGGCGCCGGTCGGCGCGGGGAGCGTTGAGTTCCTGCGTCCTCACCCGGGCGCGGTCAGCCGACCGACGGCCTCCCGGGGACGGGGACGCGGCCGGTACTGGATCCGGGTGTCCGGGCCACCGCGTCACCTCCTCCATCTGTGAGCCGGAGCACCTGCCGGTGCCCGGGCCGGTCGCTAGGTTACTCCTGACGGCCCTTGCGGGGGCACGACGGGCGGGGGTGGTGTCGTGCGCTTCGGGCGCTGGTTCGACGAGTTCGAGGTCGGCGCCGTGTACCGGCACTGGCCGGGCAAGACCGTCACCGAGTACGACGACCACCTGTTCTGCCTGCTCACGATGAACCACCACCCCCTGCACCTCGACGCCCACTACGCCGAGGGGGCCACCGAGTTCGGGCGCAACGTCGTGGTGGGCAACTACGTCTACTCGCTGCTGCTGGGCATGTCGGTGCCCGACGTGTCGGGGCGGGCGATCGCGAACCTGGAGGTGGAGTCGCTGCGCCACGTCCGGCCCACGTTCCACGGCGACACGCTCTACGGCGAGACCGAGGTGCTGGCCCTGACCCCGTCGCGCAGCGGGGGCGACCGGGGCGTCGTGCACGTGGAGACGCGCGGCAACAACCAGGACGGCACCGTCGTGTGCGTCTTCCGGCGCAAGGTCCTGGTGCCCACCCGCGCTTACGGCGAGGCGCGCGGCGGCGAGCAGCCGGGCCGCCCGACGCCGCTGGGCTGACCCGGAAGGTCGAGCGGGGCGTGTCCGGTCGCGGGACCGCCCGGCCGGGTCGCGGTCACCCGCGGGGGAGCACGTCCCACTCACCCAGCGTGACGAGCAGGTCGTCGACCAGCGGCAGCGCCGCGAGCTCGGCCCGGTCGACGAACCGGGCGTCGAGCGCGTCGTCGCCGGCGGCCAGCGCGCCGCCGACGACGGTGGCGCGGTAGTCCGCGATCGCGAACCGCCCGCGCCGCACCCGGCCGACCAGCGGACCCGGTACGACGTGCAGGCCCGTCTCCTCCCGCAGCTCCCGCACCAGCGCCGCGGCGTCGTCCTCGCCCGGCTCCACCCGCCCGCCCGGGACCGACCACAGCCCGCGGCCCGGCTCGTTCGCCCGCCGCACGAGCAGCAGGCGGCCGGCGTCGTCGTGGACCAGCCCGCCCACGCAGGCGACGACCGGGGGGTCCCCCGCCCGGGCCGCCCCGTCGCTCTGCGTCGTCACCGGTCCACCACCCGTCCGAGTGCTATCGTCGGATCCGCCGCCGCCGGTCGGTACAACGAGCGCTGCTCTGGTCGTGCCGAACGGTGGGTGGTGGTCTGCATGAACGTCAGGAAGTTCTGGGGGACGTGCGCGGTGGTGCTCCTCCTGTTCTTCGTGATCTCGCAACCGGGAAGGGCGGCGGTGTCGGTGCGGAACGTCGGGAACGCGCTGGCGGGAGCCGGGCAGTCGATGATCGATTTCGTCACGCAGGTCCTCGCGTAGTCCGATGGCGGACGTCGACGAGCACCTGCTCCCCACGGAGCGCCGGGTCATCCGCGTGCGGTCCCACTGGGCGATCCTCGCGAAGGACATGGTCATCACCGGGTCCTTCCTGCTGCTCATGGTCGCGCTGCGGACCTACCTCCCGCGGGGCGTCCTCATCGACAACCTCACCTTCTACCTCGCGCTCGCGGCCGTCATCAAGTTCAGCATCCACGCCTACGAGTGGTGGAACGAGCGCATCGTGATCACCGACAAGCGCGTGATGCTCGACCAGGGCATCATCACCA
>DASVUG010000022.1:0-2808 GCA_036387155.1 Pseudonocardia sp.
ACCACGGCGCCGGCAGCCTGATCGACCGCGGCACCGTGGTCGTCCTACGGGCGTTGTAGCGCGCACCCGGGGCGCGGGGCGAGCTCCGCGCTGCCCGTGCCGCGCGGGGCCCGGCGCGCCGCGCGCGAACCGTCGTCGCCGCGCGTGCCGCGATCCGCGCGACGGCCCGGTGCCGCGCGCGGCACCGCGTCCGGCGCGCGGCGGGTGCCCCTCCGGAACGGGCCCGGCGCGAGCTAGCCGCGCAGCATCTCCGCCACGAGGAAGGCCAGCTCCAGGCTCTGCTGGGTGTTGAGCCGGGGGTCGCAGGCCGTCTCGTAGCGGCCGCCCAGGTCGGCGTCGCCGATGTCCTGGGCCCCGCCGAGGCACTCGGTGACGTCCTCGCCCGTGACCTCGACGTGGATGCCGCCCGGGTGCGTCCCGAGCCCGGCGTGGACCTCGAAGAACCCCTGGACCTCGTCGACGATCCGGTCGAAGTGGCGGGTCTTGTAGCCGCTCAGCGACTCCACGGTGTTGCCGTGCATCGGGTCGCACTGCCAGATGACCTTGTGCCCGGAGGCCTCGACCTTCTCCACGATCGCCGGCAGCACGTCGCGCACCCGGCCGTTGCCCATCCGGCTGATCAGGGTGAGCCGGCCCGGGACGCCGTGCGGGTCGAGCCGCTCGACGTACTCGACGGCCTGCTCGGGCGTGGTCCCGGGGCCGATCTTGAGCCCGATCGGGTTCGCGATCAGGGCCGCGAGACCGATGTGCGCGCCGTCGAGCTGGCGGGTGCGCTCGCCGACCCACAGGAAGTGCGCCGACAGGTCGTACAGGCGCGGCTCCGCCCGGGTGTCCATGCGCAGCATCGCGCGCTCGTAGTCGATGAGCAGCGCCTCGTGGCTGGCGTAGAACTCGACGCTGTGCAGGTTGCGGTCCTCGACCCCGCAGGCGTCCATGAACCGCACGGCGCGGTCGATCTCGGCCGCGACGGCCTCGTACCGCTCCCCCGCCGCCGACGTGCGCACGAAGTCCTTGTTCCAGTCGTGCACCAGCGACAGGTCCGCCATGTCCGTGCCCGTCAGCGCGCGGACCAGGTTCATCGCCGCGCCCGCGTTCGCGTAGGCGCGGATCATCCGCGACGGGTCGGGCACGCGCGCCTGCGCGTCCGCGACCAGCGAGTTCACGATGTCGCCCCGGTAGGACGGCAGGCCGAGGGCGTCCAGGGCGGCGCTGCGGGGCTTGGCGTACTGCCCGGCGATCCGCCCCACCTTCACCACCGGCAGGCTCGCCCCGTAGGTCAGCACCACCGCCATCTGCAGCAGCGTGCGGATCGTGGCCCGGATGTGCGGCTCGGTGTTGTCGACGAAGGTCTCGGCGCAGTCGCCCCCCTGCAGCAGGAAGGCCCGGCCGTGCGCGACGGCCGCGAGCCGGTCCTGCAGGCGGTCCACCTCGGGCGGCAGGGTGACGGGCGGGACGCTCTCCAGGACCGTCCGGACGTGCGCGACGTCCGTCGGGTCCGGCCACTCGGGTTGCTGCGCGGCGGGACGGGCGAGCGCCTCGTCCAGGCGGGCGCGCAGCTCCGCGGGGAGCGGGGGCAGCTCGGGCAGCACTTCGACCGGGGCGTCGACCGACCAGTTCACGGTGACCAAGGGTAGGCGCAACCCGGAAGCGGAATACCGGGGACACCTCCCGGGCACCTTCCGACCCACCGCGCCCCGCTATTCGGCCCCGACGGCCCTTCGGATGCCGTGACCACCCGAACGGGTGCGAAGATCACCCGAACGGCTCGGTTGACCCGCCGACGGCAGCGGCTATTCCGCCGCCATGGGCACCCTCCTGTGGATCATCGCCGTCATCCTCGTCGTCGCCGGCATCTTCGCCATCGTGCGTGGCCAGCTGCTGTGGGGCATCGTCCTGATCGTCGTCGGGCTCGCCGTCGGTCCCGGCGGCTACAGCATCTTCGCCTGAACGAGGCAGTTCGGCGCCGCGGCGCCGAACTGCTCCGCGAGGGTGACGCGCGCGCTCCCACGCGTGCCGTCCTCCGACACCGTCCCCCCGTCCCTCCGACCACAGCGCCGGCGAGCGATCCCGGTGCCGGACCACGTGGCCCGGGCCTCCGCCCGGGCCACAGCCGTCCGCGCACCCCACCGTCCCGGCGCCGCGCGAGCGGTCGGCCGTCACCCCGCCGTCAGCGGGCGGCCACCGCCGCCTCGATCGCCTCCCAGCGCAGCCGGTTCAGGCGCGCGTCGGCCAGCGCGTCGTGCGCGTCGGGGGTCGGTGGCGGCAGCGGGGGGCGCCCGGCGTCCTCCCAGCGCTGGCGCAGCTCGCGGGTGAAACGCGGCAGCGCCCGCGGCAGCGCCGGCATCGCGCCCCACAGCTGGCAGAGGGCGACGTGGTCGTACGCCGCGATCCACGCCCACAGCTCGACCTCGCCCGGCGCCCCGGTGACGAACGCCAGCAGGTCCTCGCGCAGCCGGCGCCGCGAGCGCCACGACCGGTCGGCCGGCGGCGGCAGCTTCGGCAGCACGTTCGCCCGCACCCACGGGCCGGCCTTCGCGGCGTCGAACTCGGTGGACACCGCGTAGAACTCGCGCCCGTCCTCCCCGACGACCCCGATCGACACCAGGTCGATGGTCGTGCCGTCCTCGATGAACTCGCAGTCGTAGAAGAAGCGCATCCCCGTCCCGTCCGTGTGGCTCGCACCGAGCCTAGGGCGGTCGACGCCCCGCGGGTCCGCACGGTCGGCCCTGGCGGGCGGGTCAGCCCGCGCGGGTGTCGGGCAGGCGGGCCGCCTCGGCCGCCCGGGCCGCGGCGCGCTCCTTGACCGAC
>DASVUG010000023.1:0-7051 GCA_036387155.1 Pseudonocardia sp.
CGCGGCGGACCGGCGCACGCCCGGGACGTCCTGCCCGGCACCGGCCGTAGCCGCGGAGTCCGCTGCGTCGACCGGATCGCCGGCCCCGCGGTCCGCGTCCTCGGAGACGGCGAGCGCCCCGTCGTCGTCGTCCCCGTCGGCGCCGGCGGACTCCCCGCTCACGACCGGGTCGTCGACCCGGTCGTCGACCCGGTCGTCGTCGTCACCGTCCGACGCAGCCCCGGTGACGGCGGCCGCAGGCCCGTCGACGCCGGAGCCGGGAGCGGCGGCCGGGCGGACGACGCGCCGGGCGGGGGTGGCCGCGGCGGGCGCCCCGTCCGCGCCGGCGTCCCCATCGCCGTCGTCGCCGGCGTCGGCGCCGTCGGCGGCGTCGTCCGCGCGGCGCAGCAGCGCCACGACCGACGCCGGGCCCCCGATCCACAGCAGGGTCGCGGGCAGGACGAGCTCGGCGGCGAGGTGGACGGGGTCGTACGGTCCCGCCGCGAGCCGGCCGCCGGCCAGCAGCGCGAGCAGCGCCGCACCCAGGCCGGCGACGGCGGCGGCGGCGACCGCGGCGCGCACCCGGTCCGCCGGGTGGGCCAGCACCCGGCGCCCCCGCACCCCCACGAGCACGCCGATCAGGGCGGGCAGCACCAGCACGGCCGGGGCCCACACCGGGGGCACCCCGGTGGGCAGCGCGGCCAGCAGCGGGAACGAGGACGGGACGCCCGGGACGGCGCCGAACGGCGAGACCGTCGCCGACCCGACGGAGAACCCGGCCCCGACCGTCCAGCACAGGGCCGCGACCACGGCGTTGGGCAGGTAGGCCAGCCCGAGCAGGGTGATGCCGAGCCCGTCGCCGAACCCCGGCGCGAGGGCCCGGAACGCGGCCTCCGACCGCGCCGCCCCCAGCACCAGGGCCACCACCAGCAGCACCGACGCCACCGAGACCAGCCCGGCGAGCGCTCCCGCGCCGCCCCGCACCCCGGCGCGCAGCCACGCCGGCGCCGACCACCACTCCGGGGGCACACCGCAGGCGCGCCACATCCCGGCCAGGGCCGCCGCGCCGGCGAGCAGACCGGCACCCACCATGGCCGCCCAGGGCCGCGCCGCCACCTCGGCCGACCGGGGCAGCAGCGCGCTGCCGAGCACCGCGACGGCCGCGTGCGCCCCCGCCACCGCGGCCAGGACGGGCCCGCCGTCGTACCGGAACCGGCCCCCCAGTCTCCGCAGGGCCGACCCCGCGCCGAGGGCGACCACCGCGAACAGCGCCGCGGTCGGCAGCAGCGGGAGCACCCCGAACGGCTGGCCCCCGAGCTGCAGCGGGATCAGGTGCGCGGCGAGCCACAGCGGGATCGCCGCGGCGAAGGCCCCGTCGACCGACAGCCCGTCCCCGGCGGTCAGCACCACCGCCGCCGCGGCCGGCACGAGGAGCCCGTAGCTCGTCAGGACCGTGCCCGTCGCCGTGGCGAACAGGATGCGCAGCCGCGCGACGCCGTCGGGCCGGTCCGGGGCGGGGGCGTCCTCGGCGGCGGGTGCGGCGGCGGGCTCGGTGGCGGGCGCGGTGGCGGCGGGCGGGAGCGTCCGACTCATCGCCCCGACCCGCCCCGACCCGTCGGCGCTCCCGGACGGGCCGTCTCGAACGGTTCGCTCACCGCAGTCCCTCGCTGCGCTCGGTCGGCGCTGTGCGGCACGCGCTGTGTCGGATCGTTCGATCGCTACGCTCGCTCACCGCACTCCCTCGCTGCGCTCGGTCGGCGCTTCGCGGCACGCGCTGTGCTGGATCGTTCGCTCGCTACGCTCGCTCACCGGCCCAGCGTCGCAGCGGCGGGCGCACCGGCCGCGCAGGCACGCCGACGGGCACCGGGCGGCCTCCCGCGGGCGACGGTCGGCCGCGCGCCGGCACCACCGCGCCGGCCGCGCCGCCTGCCCGACCCGCAGGTGGGTCTACTCGGTGAACCGCGGGATCGCGCGCGTGCGGACGTCGTCCCCGTCGTCCCCGTCGTCGGAGTCGGCGGCCGCGTGGCTGCCCGTGCGCGTCGACCCGGCGCGGGACGCGGGCCCCGGCGCCGCCTGCGGCCCCGACGCCGGGCCGGCCGTCGCGTCCTCGACGGCCTCCGACCGGGCCCGGTGCGCCCCGGTGCCCACGACCGGCCGGGCCTCGGCGGCGGGGGCGGCCGGGCCCGCAGGGGCGGGCGGCTCGGCGCGCGGGCCCACGACCGCGGTGGTGTCACCGGGGGCGGCGGCGGGGTGCGCGGCCGGGTCGTACCCGGGGGCGCCGTACGGCGGCGGCGGCGGGTAGCCCGGCACCCCGTACTGCGCCCCGTACCGGGCGCTCTGGGCGTAGGCGTGCTCGCCGGCGTACCGGTCGCCCGGTTCCGCCGCGGGGTACTCCGGGGGCACGCCGGACGGGGCGTAAGCGGGCGGGAACGGAGCCCCGGCGACCCCCGGGCCCGGCACCCCGGCGGGGTGCGCGGCGGCGGGCTGGCCCGGGACGCCGGGCGCCGCACCGGGAGGTCCCGCGGCGGGCGGCGCGGCGGGGCTCCAGACGGCCGGGTACGCGCCGGGTGCGGGCGGGCCGTACGGCTGGCCCGGGTACGGCTGGCCCGGATAGGACGACGCCGCGCCGGGCGGGCCGCCGCCGGGGCCGGGCGGGAACGCCGGCGCCGAGGAGCGGGGGCGCGACGGCAGGCGGACGAGACCGGCCTGGATCAGCGCCGCTCCCGTGACCGCCGCGGCCTCGAGCACGGCCAGCACGAGCGCACCGACGGCGAGGGCCGTGGCGCCCCGGGCGACGACCACCTGGAGCTGGGACAGGGCGCCGGTCAGCGTGAGCACCGCCGCCGGGACGAGCACCCGGGCGCCGGCGGTCGGCAGGGCGACCGAGCCCGCGAGCAGGCCCCCGCCGAGCAGGAGCGGGCCGACGACGGCGCCCAGGCCCACGTCGGTCGCGAAGCCCAGGAGGTAGGCGGCCAACCCGAGGCCGGCGCCGACGAGCGCGAGCTCCGTCACCCGCCCCGACCGGGGGCGGTCCGGTGGTGGCTCGACCGCGGCCGCGCCGCCGGGTGCCTCAGTACCGGTCATCGCGCTTCCTCCCTACCGGCACACGGGGCCGGGAGCTCTCCGGCCGACGGCGCCGCCTCCCGGCGCCCCCGGCCTACAGTCCGGCCACGATCTCGCGCATGAGCTCGGCGGTCTCGCTCGGGGTCCTCCCGACGCGGACCCCGGCCGCCTCCAGCGCCTCCTTCTTGGCCTGCGCGGTGCCGGCCGAGCCGGACACGATCGCGCCGGCGTGCCCCATCGTCTTGCCCTCCGGGGCGGTGAACCCGGCGACGTAGCCGATCACCGGCTTGGTGACGTTCGCCCGCACGAACTCGGCCGCCCGCTCCTCCGCGTCACCGCCGATCTCGCCGATCATGACGATCGCGGCGGTCTCCGGGTCGGCCTCGAACGCCGCCAGCGCGTCGATGTGCGTGGTGCCGATGATCGGGTCGCCGCCGATGCCGATCGCGGTGGAGAACCCGATCCCGCGCAGCTCGTACATCATCTGGTAGGTCAGCGTGCCCGACTTGGACACCAGCCCGATCCGGCCGGGCCCGGCGATGTCGGCGGGGATGATGCCGGCGTTCGACTTGCCGGGGCTGATGATGCCCGGGCAGTTCGGGCCGATGACGCGGGTGCGGTTGCCGTTCGCGCAGGCGTGCGCCCAGAACCAGGCCGAGTCGTGCACCGGGATGCCCTCGGTGATCACGACGGCCAGGGGGATCCCGGCGTCGACCGCCTCCACCACGGCGTCCTTGGCGAAGCGCGGGGGCACGAAGACGACGCTGACGTCCGCGCCGGTCTCCTTCATCGCCTCCTCGACGGTGCCGTACACCCGCAGGTCCGCACCCCCGATCGTCGCCGTGGTGCCGGCCTTGCGGGCGTTGACCCCACCGACGATCTCCGTGCCCGCCGCGAGCATCTTCGCGGCGTGCTTGGTGCCCTCGGCGCCGGTCAGGCCCTGCACGATGACCCGGCTGTGCTCGTTCAGGAAGATCGCCATGTCAGGCCCCCGCCGCCGCAAGTCCGGCAGCCCTGTCGGCCGCCTCGTCCATCGTGTCCACCTGGGTGACCAGCGGGTGGTTCGCCGCGTCGAGGATCCGCCTGCCCTCGACGACGTTGTTCCCGTCCAGCCGCACGACCAGCGGCTTCGTCGCGCTGTCGCCCAGGATCCCCAGCGCCTCGACGATGCCGTTCGCGACCGCGTCGCACGCCGTGATGCCGCCGAAGACGTTCACGAACACGCTCTTGACGTCGTCGTCGCCGAGGATGACGTCCAGCCCGTCCGCCATGACCTTGGCCGAGGCGCCGCCGCCGATGTCGAGGAAGTTCGCCGGCTTGACCCCGCCGTGGCGCTCGCCGGCGTACGCGACGACGTCGAGGGTCGACATGACCAGCCCCGCGCCGTTGCCGATGATCCCGACCTGGCCGCCCTCGAGCTTGACGTAGTTCAGGTTCTTGGACTTGGCCTTGGCCTCCAGCGGGTTCTCGGTGCGCTGGTCGACGAGGTCGGTGTGACCGGGGTGGCGGAACGCGGCGTTCTCGTCGAGGGTGACCTTCCCGTCGAGCGCGACGACCGCGTCCTGCGGGTCGCGGACCAGCGGGTTCACCTCGACGAGCGTGGCGTCCTCGCCGACGAAGGTCTCCCACAGCTTGACGATCACGTCCGCGGCCTGCTCGGCGACGGGGGCGGGCAGCCGCCCGGCCGCCACGATCTCGGCGGCCTTGGCCCGGTCCACGCCGGCGATCGCGTCGACCGGGATGCGGGCCAGCGCGTCGGGCCGCTCGACGGCCAGCTGCTCGATCTCCATGCCGCCCTCGGCCGAGCACATGGCGAGGAACGTGCGGTTGCCCCGGTCGAGCAGGAAGGAGAAGTAGTACTCCTCGGCGATGTCGCTCGCCGCCGTGATCAGCACCCGGTGCACGGTGTGGCCCTTGATGTCCATCCCGAGGATGGCGGCGGCCTTCTCCTGCGCCTCCTCCGGCGAGGCCGCCAGCTTCACGCCACCGGCCTTGCCCCGGCCGCCGGTCTTGACCTGCGCCTTGACGACGACCTCGGTGCCCAGCTCGGCGGCCGCGGCGGCGGCCTCCTCGGGCGTCTCCACCGTCCGGCCCGGCAGGACCGGGACGCCGTGTGCGGCGAAGAGGTCCTTCGCCTGGTACTCGTAGAGGTCCACTGGCTCTCCTGCCCACTCCGGCGTGCTTGGCGCCGACCCTAGCGACGCCCCCCGCACCGGTTCTGACCTGGTCGGGTGACCGTTGTCACCCCGGCGACGCGGCGTCGCCACGACCGCTCGGCCACCCGAACGGACCAGTGGGCGACACGCCGCGGCGCCCGTTTGCCGCCGTCGCTCACCGGCCGCTACCGTCCTGCGAGTCCGATGTACGGCCCGTGGCGCGGTGATGCGAGCACGTTCCGCGGGTGACCCACCAGTCAGTGCCAGGACGGACGACAGCGCGCCGGCCCCGAGCGGCGCGCCAGGGTTCCCCGACCCGCGCTCTCCGCCCCGGCCGGTCGAGAAGGGCAGGTCTTGGCGCGCCACCGCTCCCCGAGCGGCGCCCGACCCGAACCGCCGTGCGCACCACCGGCGTCCGGGTCCCACCGGCTGCCGCCCCCTCCTTCGGCGTCCCTGCGCGGGCGCGTGACCCTCGCGGCCGCCGCTCTGGGGGCCACGGTCGCGGGCGCGCAGACGCTGGTGGGCGCCCTGGGCTCCGACGTCGCGCCCGTCACGGTGGCCGCCCTGCTCCCCGTCGCCGACACCCGCGACGCGCCGCCGACCGGCACGGACGAGGGCCTCGCCGGCACCGAGCCGATCGGCGCCCGCACGACCGCCGCACCCCTGCGCGTCGGGCCGCTCGGCGGCGAGCTCGGCTCCCCCGAGTTGGACCCGCGCTCCGCGGTGGACGTCCGCAACCTCACCAAGGCCACCGCCATCGGCGAGCAGATCGCGAAGCGCACGCGGATCCTGCGCTCGGCGCTGGCCGACGGCGCGCCGGAGGCGCGGATGGTCGACGGCCAGGCCTTCGTGCGTCCCGCGCTCGGCAACCTGACCTCGCTGTTCGGGGCGCGCTGGGGCGTGACCCACTACGGCGTGGACATCGCCAACGCGATCGGCACCCCCATCTACGCGCTGACCGACGGCGTGGTGGAGGAGTCCGGCCCGGCGTCCGGCTTCGGCATGTGGGTGGTGGTGCGCCACCCCAGCGGGGAGCGGACCGTCTACGGGCACGTGAACCGCGCGTACGTCGCCGTCGGCCAGCCCATCCACGCGGGCCAGCGCATCGCCGACATCGGCAACCGCGGCTTCTCCACCGGCCCGCACCTGCACCTGGAGGTGTGGGCGCCCGACGGCACGAAGCTGAACCCGATCCCGTGGCTGGCCCGCCACGGGCTGACGCTCCAGTAGCGGCAGCCCCCCGGGCACCGGCCGGACCGGCCTCCGCAGTTCCGTCACGCCCACCCCGACGGATCCGGCGCCGCCGCGGTTCCCCCCACCTGCGGACGTCCCAGCGCGACCGGCAGCGCCGCGAGCCGGCTCCCGCCGATGCCGCCCGGGCAGACGACGCGCAGCTCCGCGCGGGGGACGGCGAGCCGGGCGTCCGGGAAGTCGGTGCGGACCACCTCGGCGACCGCGCGCAGCTCCAGCGCGGCGAGCTGGGCACCCACGCAGTAGTGCGGGCCGGCGCCGAACGCGAGGTCGGGACCGGGACGCCGCGCGGGGTCGGTGTCGATGCCCAGGACGTCGACCAGCACGGGTGACCGGGCGGGCAGCGTCTCGCCGGCCAGCTCGACCTCCTCCGCGGTGAACCGCCAGAGGGTGAACGGTGCCGGCGGGTGGCGGCGCAGCGCCTCGCGCACCAGCTCGTCGAGGTCGTCGGGAGCGCCCTCGCCCAGCAGGTCCGCGAGGACGAACCCGAGCGCCGGGTCCGTGGTCAGCTGACCCGGGAAGATCAGGCCGAACAGCAGGTAGCGCACCTGCTCCGGGGCGAGCTCGGCGGGCAGCCGGTCCCGCAGCTCGACGGCCAGCCC
>DASVUG010000024.1:0-8877 GCA_036387155.1 Pseudonocardia sp.
GTCGCGGACAGCGCCGTGCTCGTCGGGCCCGCGCACCCGGACACCACCGCGCTGCAGGCCGACCTCGAGGAGCTGCGGGGGGCCGCGGCTCCGGCGGACGACGTCGAGCTGCCCCGGCCTCGGCCCGCGTACGACGGTCGCCCGGGTGGCAGCCCGGTCGACGGTCCCCGATTCCGGCTGGGTCGCCCCCAGGCCGAGGGCCAGGTCTGACACCCGAACGGGGTAGTTTGGCCGGCCTTCGATCACCGTCCGTGAGCGGTGCGCTAGGTTGTGTACTCCAACAAACCAGCCGGGTCGGTCGAGCCTCGCCGCGTCGACCGCGCGTGATCGGACGGACGGATGCGCTCCACGGAGGACGGGCAGTGGGGGTTGCCACCCGCTGCGGACGCGCCCGTCGTGGACGCGCCCGCTGCGGCTCCGGCGCCGCTGCCCCGGCCCCGGCCGTCGTCCGACGCGGAGCCGGGGGGCGAGGCGCCCGGCGACGTCGACGCGATCACGCGGGCGCGGGTCCGGGAGGCCGCCACGCGCACCGCGAACGCCGCGCACCTGTTCCGGACGGGCCGTTTCGACGACGCGGTACGGCTGTTCGAGCAGGCGCTGGCGACGTGCCGCTCGATGCTGGGCGACGACCACCCGGACACGATGACGGTGGCGGGGAACCTCGGCGTCGCCCAGTTCTCCGCCGGGAACCGGCGCAAGGGGATCAAGCTCATCGCCGGCAGCGTCGAGGACCGCGCCCGGGTGGTCGGCGACGACCACCCGATGACCCTCGTCGCGCGCGACGCGCTCGCCGCGGCCCGTCGCGTCTCCGGTGACGCGGACGGCGCGGTCAGCCTGGCCCAGCAGGTCGTCCGCCAGCGCACACGGGTGCTCGGTGCCGTTCACGCCGACACGTTCCGGTCGCGGATGAGCCTGGCGCTGGCCCTCGCCGCCGCGGGTGAGAACCGCTCGGCCCACCGGGTCCTGGCGTCGACGATGAACGACGCCGAGCGACACCTCGGCCCCGAGCACCCCGTGACCGTGGCCCTCCTGGAGTGCGGGCTCTCCCACGGGCTCCTGCAGCAGGAGGTGTGACCCCGGCCGTGCCTATGCTGCGCCGCGTGCTGCGCGCGCTTCCCCGGCCGACGTTCGGGCCGTTCGCGGGCCACCGGGCCCGGGTCCTGGCGCGCCGGGTGGCGCCGGCGGCGCTGCAGCGGCTCGACGGCGCGGGGGGGTGGCGGCTCGGCGACCCGTTCGCCGGGCGCGGCGACACCTGCGTGTTCGCCGTGCACGGCCGCGCCGGTGACGGTGACGGTGCCGGGGCGCTGCTCAAGGCCGCCGACTCCCGGCAGGGCCGCCACCAGCTCGACCGGCAGGTCGCCGTGCTCGCCGCGCTGCACGCCGACGCCCGGCTCGGGCCGTGGGCGCGGCTGCTGCCCCGCACGCTCTGCGCCGGCGAGGTCGACGGCGTCGGGTTCGTCGTGGAGTCGCGGCTGCCCGGCACGGACCCGCGCGGGCTGCCCGCGGCCGACCGCGGGGCCGTGGTGCCGCGCGCGCTCGCGGCGATCGGCGAGCTGGCCGCGCGCACCGGCGCCGTCGCCCCGGTCGACGCCGCGACCCTCGGGCGGTGGGTCCACGCGCCGGCCGCGCGGGTGCGCGCAGTCGTCCGCGGGCGGCACCGCGCCGCCCTCGACGGGCTGGCCGCCGAGCTGGACGCCGGGCTCGCCGGCCGCGCGGTCGCCCGCGGGTGGACCCACGGCGACTACAACCGCACGAACGTCCTGCTGGTCCCGGCGGGAGCCGGGACCGACGACGGCCCGGCGGTCACGGGCGTCGTCGACTGGCCCGAGGGCGAGCCGGACGGGCTCGTCGGCGCCGACGCGGTGACCCTGCTGCTGTTCGAGGAGGTCCTCGGCGGGCGCGAGCTCGGCCCGGTCCTGCTCGACCGGCTGGCCGACCCGGGCCCGGTGGACGACGCCGTCGGGCGCCTGCGGGACCCCGTCGGCGGCGAGGCGCTGCCCGCCCGCACGCTGCTGCTGCTGGGCTGGCTGCGCCACGTCGGCGGCAACCTCGCCGACTCCACCCGCTACGCCGCCAACCCCGTCTGGATGCACCGCAACGTGCGCACGGTGCTGGCCGGGATCTGACGGGCGGACCGCCGCCGCCGGCGGCCCCGACACCACGCGGCCGGGTGAACGGCGAGTGCCCGGTACGCGACGGGATCGTTATCGAACGACTTTTCTGCCGGACGGGCACAAGATGCCGCCACCCGGTTACTGTCCGGCCGTGACCGCCCCGCTCGACGTACCCGAGACCACCGCGCAGGCCGTCGCGCCGGTGCTGGTGCCGGGGGAGGCGGTGGCGGGGCGCTCGCCGTGGCGGATCGCCTGGACGCGGCTGCGGCGCGACAAGGTCGCGCTGGCCGGGGGCGTCGTGGTCGTGCTGCTCGTGCTGGTGGCGCTGGCCGCGCCCCTGATCGTCGGACTGCTCGGCCACCCGCCGCAGGAGTTCCACTACGAGAAGATCGACCCCGACCTGCAGGTGCCGACGGGGAGCTTCGGCGGCGTGAGCGGGGACTTCCTGTTCGGCGCCGAGCCGGTCAACGGCCGGGACCTGTTCAGCCGCGTAGTCTACGGCTCGCGGATCTCGCTGCTCATCGCCTTCCTGGCCACGCTGCTCTCCGCGCTCCTCGGCACGTTCTTCGGGGTCGTCGCCGGCTACTTCGGCGGCTGGGTCGACACCGCGATCAGCCGCACCATGGACGTCTTCCTGGCCTTCCCGCTGCTGCTGTTCGCGATCGCGCTCGCCGGCGTGGTCCCCGACCGGGCGTTCGGCCTGAGCGGCGACGCGCTGCGCATCACGCTGATCGTGTTCATCGTCGGGTTCGTCAACTGGCCCTACGTCGGCCGGATCGTCCGCGGTCAGGCGCTGTCGCTGCGCGAGCGCGAGTTCGTCGACGCGGCCCGCAGCATGGGGGCGAGCAACCGGCGCATCCTGCTGACCGAGATGCTGCCGAACCTCGTGGCGCCCATCCTGGTCTACACCACGCTGCTGATCCCCACGAACATCCTGTTCGAGGCCGCGCTGTCGTTCCTCGGCGTCGGCGTCCGGCCCCCCACCCCGACCTGGGGCGGGATGCTGTCCGACGCGACGCGCTGGTACCAGATCGCGCCCCACTTCATGCTGTTCCCCGGCCTGGCGATCTTCATCACGGTGCTGGCGTTCAACCTGTTCGGCGACGGTCTCCGCGACGCGCTCGACCCCCGCTCCCGCTAGAACACCCCCCCTCCCGTCACGACGCCCGCTCGAGGCCCCACGAGGGCCGTACCAGGAAGGTGCACATGAGAAGGACACGACGGCTGGCCGCGGTCGCGCTGGGCGCGGTTGCGGCGATGGCGCTGGGCGCCTGCGGCGGCCCGAGCACGGGCGGCAGCGGCGGCGGTACCGGTGGTGGCGGCGACACCGCGAAGGCCGAGGCCAACGCCGGTATCGGCGGTATCGCCAACCCGTCGGACGCCAAGGGCGGCACGCTGCGGATGGCGAACTCCAGCGACTGGGACTCCCTCGACCCGGCCGACACCTACTACGCCTACGCCTGGAACTTCGCCCGCCTCTACGGGCGCTCGCTCGTGGGCTTCAAGGCCGCACCGGGCAAGGAGGGCGCCGAGCTCGTGCCCGACCTCGCCGAGTCGCTCGGCACCCCCAACGCGGACGCCACCCAGTGGACCTACCGGCTGAAGCCGGGCATCAAGTTCGAGGACGGCTCGGTGATCACGAGCCGCGACGTGAAGTACGCGATCGCCCGCAGCCTCGACAAGGACACCTTCCCCAACGGCCCGACCTACTTCAACGACTACCTCGACCTGCAGGGCTACGAGGGCCCGTACAAGAACCCGAACCTCGACGCCTTCACCGCCGTCGAGACCCCCGACGACCGGACCCTCGTCTTCAAGCTGCGGACGGCGTTCGCCGGGTTCGACTACCTCGCCGGGCTGATCAACACCATCCCGGTGCCCCAGGCGGCGGACACGGGCGCGCGCTACAAGGAGAAGGTCGTCTCCTCCGGGCCCTACAAGTTCGAGACCAACGAGCTGGGCAAGCGGTTCACGATGGTGCGCAACCCCAACTGGGACGCGTCGACCGACCCGATCCGCAAGGCGCTGCCGGACCGCATCGAGGTCGCGGTCAACGCCAACGCCGACGACGTCGACAACCGCCTGTTCTCCGGCGACCTCGACGTCGCGATCGAGGGGACGGGCGTGCAGCCGGCCGCCCAGGGCCGCGTGCTGGCCGACCAGGCGCTGAAGGCCAACTCCGACAACGGGCTCGCCGGCTTCACCTGGTTCACGGTGCTCGACGACTCGGTGGCGCCGCTGGACAACGTGCACTGCCGCCGGGCCGTGCTGTTGGCGGCCGACCGCACCGGCTACCAGCGCGCCTACGGCGGCGCCACGGGCGGCGACCTCGCGACGAACCTGATGGGGACGAACATCCCCGGCGCGCAGCAGTTCGACCTGTACCCCTCGTCCGGCGGCACCGGCGACGTCGCCAAGGCCAAGGACGAGCTGAACCAGTGCGGTCAGCCCAACGGCTTCACCACGTCGATCTCCTTCCGGGCCGAGCGGCCGAAGGAGAAGGCGGCGGCCGAGGCGCTGCAGCAGTCGCTGGCCCGGGCGGGCATCCAGCTGGAGATCAAGCCGTTCCCGGCGGGCGACTACGCCAAGCTCTACGCCGGCAAGCCCGACTACTCGGTGGCCAACAAGCTGGGCCTGAAGGTGTACGGCTGGCAGGCCGACTGGCCCGACGGCTTCGGCTTCCTCGCCCAGGTGGTCGACCGGCGGGTCATCAAGGCCGGCGGCGGCAACACCAACCTCGGCATCCGCATCCCGGAGCTGGACGCCCGGATCGACCAGGCGCTCGGCGAGACCGACAAGGCCAAGCGGGACGCGATCTGGACCGGTATCGACCGGACGGTGATGGAGAACGCCAGCGTGCTGCCCGGGGTGTGGGCCAAGGGCCTGCTCTACCGGCCGCCGAACCTCACCAACGTGTTCGTCACGGGCGCGTGGGGCATGTACGAGTACACCGCGCTCGGGACGACGCGCCGGTAATGCTCGCGTACGTGGCACGGCGGATCGTCGCCGCGGTGGTGCTGCTCGGCATCGTCACCGTGGCGACGTTCGCCGTGTTCTTCCTCGTGCCCCGGCTCGCCGGGGCCACCCCGCAGGACCTCGCCGCGCGCTACGTCGGCCGGGCCGCGGGCGAGGCGCAGATCCAGGCCGCGGCCGAGCGGCTGGGCTTCACCGACCCGCTGTACGTGCAGTACGGCCGCTTCGTGAAGGGTCTGGTCGCCGGGGCGGAGTACGACACGGGGGCGTCGGTGGAGCAGTGTCCGGCGCCGTGCCTGGGCTACTCGTTCATCACCCAGAACCCGGTGCTGCCGGACCTGCTGGACCGGCTGCCCGTCACCCTCTCGCTGGCGCTGGGCGCGGCGGTGCTCTGGCTCGTCAGCGGGGTCGCGATCGGGGTGCTGTCGGCGCTGCGCCGGGGCAGCGCCTTCGACCGGGCGGCGATGGGCGTCGCCCTGGCCGGGGTGTCGCTGCCGATCTTCTTCACCGGGCTGCTGACGCTGTCGATCTTCAGCTACGGGCTGGGGATCACCGCGCCGGGCGGCAGCTTCACCCGCCTCGACGAGAACCCGCTGCTCTGGGCGTACGACCTGCTGCTGCCGTGGATCACGCTGGCGTTCCTGTACTCGGCGGCCTACGCCCGGCTCACCCGCGCCGGCATGCTCGACACGATGGGGGAGGACTTCATCCGCACCGCCCGCGCCAAGGGCCTGCCCGAGCGCACCGTCGTGGTCCGCCACGGGCTGCGCGCCGCGCTCACCCCGATCCTCACGCTGTTCGGCCTGGACCTCGGCCTGCTGCTCGGCGGCGCCATCCTCACCGAGAGCACCTTCTCGCTGCCCGGCATCGGCAAGTACTCCGTGGACGCCGTCGTCCAGAACGACCTGCCGAAGGTGCTGGGCGTCGTGCTGATCGGCAGCATGTTCATCATCCTGGCCAACCTCGTCGTCGACGTGCTCTACGCCGTGGTCGACCCGCGGGTGCGCGCCGGATGAGCATCCGCGACGAGTCCCGGCCGTTCCTCGACGTCCGCGACCTGAAGGTGCACTTCGCGACCGACGACGGGGTGGTCAAGGCCGTCGACGGGCTGTCGTTCTCCCTCGAGCGCGGGCAGCGGCTGGGGATCGTGGGGGAGTCCGGCTCCGGCAAGAGCGTCAGCAGCATGGCGATCATGGGTCTGCACCGGCGCGCGCAGATCACCGGCGAGATCTGGCTGGGCGGCGAGCAGCTGGTGGGCGCGGACCCGGAGCAGGTCCGCCGCCTCCGCGGCCGCCGCATGGCGATGATCTTCCAGGACCCGCTGTCGGCGCTGCACCCCTTCTACACGGTCGGCCAGCAGATCGTGGAGGCCTACCGGCTGCACCACGACGTGTCGAAGAAGGTGGCCCGCAAGCACGCGGTGGACCTGCTGGGGCGGGTGGGCATCCCGCAGCCGTCGTCGCGCGTGGACGACCACCCGCACAACTTCTCCGGCGGCATGCGCCAGCGGGCGATGATCGCGATGGCCCTGGCCAACGACCCGGACCTGCTCATCGCCGACGAGCCCACGACGGCGCTGGACGTCACGGTGCAGGCCCAGATCCTGGACCTCATCCTCGACCTGCAGGCCGAGTTCGACTCCGCGGTCCTGCTGATCACCCACGACCTGGGGGTGGTCGCGGAGGTCGCCGACGACGTGCTGGTGATGTACGCCGGCCGCGCCGTCGAGCACGGTCCCACCAGCGAGCTGTTCGCCGCGCCCGCGCACCCCTACACGTGGGGGCTGCTGGGCTCGGTGCCGCGGTTCGACGGCGGCACCGGGCGGCTCGTGCCCATCCCGGGCAACCCGCCCAGCCTGCTCAACCCGCCGCCGGGCTGCCCGTTCCACCCCCGCTGCCGCTACCGCGAGCTGACCGGCGGCCGGGCCGAGACCGAGCGCCCGCAGCTGCGCGCGATCGGGCCGGCGCACAGCGTCGCCTGCCACCTCGACGACGCCCAGCGGCGGCGGATCGTCTCCGAGGAGGTGCCGACGTGGCTGTGACCCAGGACCAGGACCAGCGCCCGGAGGTCCCCGACGGCGGGCCGCTGCTGCGGGTGTCGGGCCTGGAGAAGCACTTCCCGGTGCGCCGCGGCCTCCTGCAGCGCCAGGTCGGCGCGGTGCGCGCCGTCGACGGCCTGGACTTCGACGTGCGGCGCGGGGAGACGCTGTCGCTGGTGGGGGAGTCCGGCTGCGGCAAGACCACCACCGGGCGGCTGGTCACCCGGCTCATCGAGCCGACCGGCGGCCGCGTCGAGTTCGAGGGCCGCGACATCACCCACAGCTCGGTGCGACAGCTGCGCCCGCTGCGCCGCGACATCGCCATGGTGTTCCAGGACCCGTACTCGGCGCTCAACCCGCGCCACACGATCGGCACGATCGTCGCGGCCCCGTTCCGCATCCAGGGCATCGACCCGCCGGGCGGCATCCGGTCGGCGGTGCAGGAGCTGCTCTCGCGGGTGGGGCTCAACCCCGAGCACTACAACCGCTACCCGCACGAGTTCTCCGGAGGCCAGCGCCAGCGCATCGGCATCGCGCGGACGCTGGCGCTGCGACCGAAGCTGATCGTCGCCGACGAGCCGGTGTCGGCGCTGGACGTCTCGATCCAGGCGCAGGTGGTGAACCTGCTGGAGGACCTGCAGGCCGAGCTGGACCTGACGTACGTGCTGATCGCGCACGACCTGTCGGTGGTGCGGCACGTGTCCGACCGGGTCGCGGTGATGTACCTGGGCAAGATCGTCGAGCTGGGCGACCGGGACGCGGTCTACGACCGGCCGATGCACCCGTACACCGTCGCGCTGCTCTCGGCCGTGCCGCGGCCGGACCCGCGCGGGCGCGGGCAGCGCAGGCGGATCCTGCTCACCGGGGACGTGCCGAGCCCGCTGAACCCCCCGCCGGCCTGCCGGTTCCACACCCGCTGCTGGAAGGCCCAGGAGGTCTGCCGCACGCAGGAGCCGCCGCTGGCGGAGCTGGCCCCGGGACACCGCGTGGCCTGCCACTTCCCGGAGAACGAGCCGTCGGGCGCGGACGCCGCGCGGGTGTCCGATCGGGTGACCCCGGCTACGCTACGTTGATCACGCACATCCTGGTCCTGGAGAAGCAACCGTGACGAAGCTGACCACCGACGTCCTCGTGATCGGCAGCGGCCCGGCCGGGTCCGGCGCCGCCCTCGCGCTCGCCACCCTCGGCGTCGATCACATCGTGATCACCAAGTACCGCTGGACCGCCAACACCCCCCGCTCCCACATCACCAACCAGCGGACGATGGAGATCTTCCGCGACCTCGGCGTCGCCGCCGAGGTGCACGCGCTGGGCACGCCGCACGAGCTGATGGGCGACACGGTGTTCTGCACCAGCCTGACCGGCGACGAGCTGGGCCGGGTCCGCACCTGGTTCACCCACCCGGCGCGGGAGGCCGACCACCTGCTGGCCAGCCCCGAGTCCAACCTCGACATCCCCCAGACGTTCCTCGAGCCCGTCCTCATCGGGCAGGCCGCCTCGCGCGGCAGCCGGATCCGGTTCGACACCGAGTACGTCTCGCTCGCCCAGGACGACGACGGCGTCGACGTCACGGTGCGCGACCGCGCCACCGGCCACGAGTACGTCATCCGCGCGAAGTACGTGATCGGCGCGGACGGCGGGCGCAGCCAGGTCGCCGCCGACGTCGGCCTGCCGTTCGAGGGCCAGATGGACCTCGCCGGCTCGATGAACATCGTCTTCGACGCCGACCTGTCGCACCTGGTCGCGCACCGG